>CAXTRL010000209.1:0-6431 GCA_964246575.1 uncultured Armatimonadales bacterium | reverse complement strand
AGAAAGGGAGAGCGGGCGACTAAAGTCGCGGCAACAAAATCACGAAACCTGCCTTCGCAGGTTAATATGGAAGTTCTGTATCAGTCCGCGAAGGCGGACTTCGTGCCTTTGTTGCTGCGGTTTTAACCGCCCGATCTTCCTATATAATCTTTTAGCGACTGTGAAACCTAGCGGCACAAGCTGGCGACCAGCGCGGCAACTGTTGCAACGAACAAAAGGAGCGTGCCGCCGGTGTACCAGCGGTCGGAAGTCCTGTGGTAGATTGGCGTCTTCAAGGGCGCGACAGCCGGGATGGGCTGCTCTTCCCATTCCAGCAGGGCCAAGTGGCCGCGCGTTTTGACGGGAGCGGTTTCTTTGAGTGCAGCAATCATTTTGTGTCTCCTGTTAGGTCTTGCAGGGCGGTCAGCCCGGCGTCGGCACCAAGCGTGCCGTTTTCGATGGCGGCTAAAATCTCCCTGCGCTTCGCTGCTTTCTGCGCGGCGGTCATCGTCACGGGAGGCGGCGGCTCGGCATACGGGCCGTCGGCGAAGCCGAGGGCGGACAGCAGGGCGTCCAGCCGGGCGCGGACGGTCGGGTACGAAATGCCGAGGGCCGCTTCCATATCGCGGATCACGCCCCGGCAGCGCAGGAACGTCTCCAAAAACTTGATCTGCTCGGCATCAAGGTTGCGGTAAGGCGCAAGGGTGAAATGCCCGCGCATCTGAACTCCGCAGTCCAGGCAGCTTGTTTCGGTCATTTCGAGCGCCCCGCTGCAAAGCGGGCATTTACTAGGCATCGGCTGTGTCATATCTTATTTCCTTTCGTATTATAAGCTAAAAAATTAATAATGTCAATATATATATTAAAATAATCAAAGTATTTCCTGAGAAAGGATCCAGTTGACATGTTCGGCTGCTTTTCGTATAATAAGCTGTGCCTTCGCAAAGGAGAAACTACTGTGTCTGACGAAGAACCGCGCTACGATCTCGCCGGAAACCTGCTGCCGCCTGCCAAGCCCGCTGCGCCGCCTGCGCCCAGCTTTTCCCCCAGCCCAAACGCGGCTCCGCCGCAGCGTCCGACCGGCGGACCCGCTTACAGCGGCGGCAGCATGGCCCATGCGCCGGGGTTTGCGCCGCCGGAGCCAAGCAACAGCAAGCGCAATCTCGGCCTCGGCATCGGCGGCGTGCTGCTTGTTCTGCTGATCGCTGCCGTGGTGCTGCTCACGCCAAAGCACACTCCTGCGCCGGCGGCGTACACGCGCTACGCAGCACCAGATCACTCGTTTTCCTGCCTTGCGCCGTCGGACTGGACCGTAGATGCCGCGCCTGCCAACGCCAAAATGTCCGACGGCAGTGCTTCCACTGTCGGCGGCGTTTTGTTCCATCAAAACAGCGCGTCGGTTGACATCACGACAGACACCTACGCATCATTGACCGCGTATGACGTGATGAATAACAATGCCGATCCGCAGTCCCTGACCGGCTCCAAAGCCGGCGTCCTGCACAAGCAGTGGCACAAGCGCATCGCCGCCGAGCACAAAGGCTACACTGAAACACAGATTACCGATTACGAAAGTCCGCTGGGCGATGCCCGCCTGGCCGAATGGACGGCGTCCGGCAACGCGCTCGGCTTTTACGGCCCGCAGCACGGCTACCGGGTGTCCTTGACCGGCGGCAGCAAGACAATGGTGGTCGTCTGCGCGTGCCTGGAGTCCGACTGGCCCACGCTGAAGCCTGCGTTCCGAAAAATCCTCGGCTCGTTGTCCGCCGGCGAAGAAGCCGCCCCGGAGCCTGCCGCCGTGCCAGGCAGCCCGTAGTTCAAAAGAGCAGGAAGCGAGGGAATAAATTCCTCTCGCTGATCAATAGTCGTCCTTCGGACGATAAGAAGTTTGCGTCAGGTTGTCTTTCGTCCGAAGGACGGTTCTTTGTAGCAGATACGAAGTAATGCCGGAGGCATAGAGGAATTCATTCCCTCGGTCGGAACTGTGCTTTTATGTCCTTTGCTGCTTTGTATTCGCCTGAAATCAGATATAATAACCTATGCGTTTGACTTCTCGCTTTGTGATTTTACTGGCGCTTGGCGCACTCCCGCTGCTGCTGGTCGGCCTCGCCCCCTGGCTGCTGACGCTGGTGCTGATTTACAATGCCCTCCTGCTGGCCTGCACTCTCGCCGACTTCCTTGCCGCGCCGCCGCCGGACAAAGCGCTGTCGCTGGCCCGCACTGTGGACGAGAAGCTGTCGCTCGGCACGGCGAACCCCGTGCAGGTGGAAGCGCGGAACCGCTCGGCGATAACGCTGCGCCTGCGCGTCCGCGACATTCCTCCAGCTGTGTTTGAATTGGGCAGCGCCGCCGAGCGTGAGCTAACCCTGCCGCCGGACCCGCGCCCGGTGTCGTTTACTTACCAAGTGACGCCGCCCGCCAAAGGCGATTTTTCGTTCGGCGACCTGTATTTCCAGTATCCAGGACGTTTAGGGTTGGTGCGCCGCCAGGGGGTCGTTCCCGCCGTGCAGACAGTTAAAGTCTATCCCAATTTAGTGGAAACCGCGAAGTACGAGCTGCTGGCCCGGCGTGGACGGCTGATGCAGCTTGGCATCCGCACAGCCAAAGTGCGCGGTGGCGGCTCCGAGTTTGAGTCCCTGCGCGAGTATGTGCCGGGCGATGAATACAAAAAGATTGATTGGAGCGCGACGGCCCGGCGCGGCAAGCTGATTTCGCGGCAGTACGAAGCCGAGCGGTCCCAAAACATCGTTTTGATGCTGGACACGGGCCGGAACATGCTGCAATCGGTGCAGAAGATGGCGAAATTAGACTACGTCGTCAACACCGCTTTGATGCTGGCCTATGTCGCGGCGGCAGGGGATGACAAAGTGGGCCTGATGGCCTTTGACGCCGATATCCGGGTTTACCTGCCGCCCGCCAAAAGCAAAGCGCAGGTCTACGGCATTTTGGAAAGCCTCTACAACCTCAACGCTCACATGGTGGAAACCGACTACAAAGCCGCGTTCCAGAACCTGGCGACCCGCTGGCGTCGCCGCTCCTTGATTGTCCTGTTCAGCGATCTGGTAGATCCGGACTCGTCCGCCCAAATCCTAGACGCCGTCCCGATGCTGGCCGACAGCCACCGCGTCGTTTGCGTCACCGTTTCCGACCCGAACATATTAGCCGCCGCCCAAAGCACGCCTGAAGACAGTGCAGGCGTCTACCAGAAAGCCGTCGCCACCCAAGTTTTGCAGGAGCGCCGCGCCGCCATTTCTGTCCTCAAGCGCCGGGGCGTCTGGACCATCGACAGCCCGCCCGAAGACCTCAGCGCCGATCTCATCAACCATTATCTGGACCTCAAAGCAAGGTCGCTGATATGAAGCCAATCTCTCCGCTGCCTACGCTGACCACTGAAGAACAGGTCGTGGCGGAAGCCGTTGAAACGCTGTATGACGTGTTTTCCATTTATCCGCTGGCTCAAAAAGTGGAAGGCTGCCCCTGTTGCGTTTCCGCCGAAGATGAGGCGGTTTTGCACCTTCGGCCCCTGCGAAGAATGACGGCGGAAGACCTCAGCCGGTATGCCTTCAAAGCGCTGTCGACTTGGGGAGATGAAGACGACTTGCGACACTTCCTGCCGCGCCTGCTGGAGCTTGCCGCCGAACTGCATAATTATGACGTGGATCTGGAAGCGATCACTGGCAAGCTGGAGTACGGTAAATGGAAGCAGTGGCCGGAACAGGAGCAGCTAGCCATTCGCGGGTATCTCATGGCGCTCTGGCATTCAGCACTGACTCAGTTGCCGGAAGAAGTTTTGCTTGGCGACTGTTTGGGAGCGATTGGTCAGGCGGAAGAGGATTTAACGCCCTATCTGGCGCTTTGGCAAGATACGGCAACAGATGCCGCCTTCACTCAGTTAGCAATCTTCTTCGACTCACAGCTTGACCTGCACCGAGGGAAGCTGACCAATTGGTCTGGTCGGCGAGAACAGATGGCGCAGGTGATTGACTGGTTTGCAGGAATGGGACTTGCTTAAAGAGTAACTTGCTGGCTGTGCCGTTTATGGGAAAAATGCCTGCGGGTACGATGAAGCACTTCGTTTTCTTAGAAAGACAGATCAACAAATGAAAAGAACTTTATCGCCCGCGAACACACTCAAGCGGCGCGTTCTTCCACTCGCCGCTTTAGGGCTGGCAGCTTTAGTGTTTGCAGGCTGCGACAGCGGCAACGGGCCGAACGTCAAAACAGATTACGACAAAAATACCAATTTCGCGCAGTACCACACGTTTGCGTTCCAGCGGGGACGCATCATCAATCGACTGGGTGTAACCGATGCCAACAATACGCTGGTAGACGGGCGCATTCGTGACGCCGTGGTTAATCAGCTTTCGGCAAAGGGCTTGCAGATTAACACGCAAAGCCCGGACCTGGTAGTGACGTATGTGGCGGGGGCGAGAAACAGGCAGGAAATTGAAAATCTGGGGCCGACACCCTATGACTCGCCGTTTTTCGGCGGGCCGTTCGGCTTTGAGCGCCGGGGTTTCTACGGGGCGGGCTATGACCAGTTCTACGTCAACAACTACACGCAGGGGACGCTGATTTTGGACTTTATTGACCCGCATACCAAGCAGCTTGTGTGGCGGGCCTATGTCAGCGGGCCGGTGGACCAGCCCGACGCCAAAACAATCAACAATGCCGTTTCGGCGGCCTTGAAGCAGTATCCGCCTAAGCCGAAGAGCCAGTAGAAGCGGCTTTTCGGAGCGGCAGCCGCTGGGGTGGTGCAGTCTGCTGAGAAGCCCTGCCCCGGCTGCCGTAGATGTAGAAAATCAGCGCGGCAGCCTGGATGCCCGCAAGGCTGAACTTGGCCCAGTGCGGCAGGGATGAATGCGACACGTTGCCTTCTAGAATGCCGGCGGTGATCCAAAGCGGGACCGTGCCGACCATCAGCTTGCAGGCGTCAATGCCGTTTGCAATCAGCGCATCTTTTCGAGAGTAGCGGCCCGGCGCAATCAGCGTCCAGCCGGTGCATAGCCCCGCGCCGCCGCAGATAAACGTGGCAGACAGCTCGCAGATGCCATGCGGCAGCAGGCCCGCCCACATGGAAGTGAGGTGGCCTGTCGGCTGGACAACGGCGTCTAAAGCGCCGATCATGGTCCCGTTTTGGAACATCAAAACTATCGGCATAAGAAGCGTGATGCCGGTCGCAAACGCGGTAATCCCAACCTGCGTATTGTGGGTCATCAGGCCAGACGAAAACAAAATGCCGTCGCCGAGCGGGATGGTGCCGTTGTCGGACCCGCCCTTTTTCCAGAAGTCCACCGAGCTTTGCATTCCCTCCGGGAAGTACAAGCTCATCTGGGTCGGGTCGCGGTGAACGATAAAATACGCCAGAAACGCGCCGATGACGTTCAGCAGAATCGCGGCGAGAACGAACGGCATCCGGCGGCGCAGCACTGCCGGCAGGCCGACCGCGAAAAACCGGCCCAGACGCGACCAGCCGCCCGCTTCTTCGGCATAAATGACCCCGTGGGCGTTGCCGACCAGCTCATTCAGGTATAATACCAAATTAGGGTTCGCGCCCTGCGCCCGCGCATACGCCAGGTCGGCGGCGGCGCGGCGATACAGCGAGCCAAGCGCCGGAAGCTCTTCCGCCGACAACTGCTTCAGCCCGCCGTTCTTGGTCCGCTCAACGATAACCGAAAGTTTTTCCCAGCCCGCCCGCTTGCCGTTGATGAAAGCCCGCTCGTCAATTGCCATAGTAGCGCTATTATACCTAGCGATTGAAGAAATTGGGGACACGCATGTCACGCGAAATTCTTGTTGTCACGCCGGAGAACATTGAAATTGAATACGAGCTTGCCGGCATTGGCTCGCGCTTTCTCGCCAACCTGCTGGACTCGCTGTTTCAGATTGCTATTTATTTCGCCGTGTGGATGGTTGTCGGCATTGTCGGTCTGGTGCTGACGCTCAGCGCCAGTGCGTTCTCCAGTACCGTGGCCCTGTTCTTCGGTGAAGTGGAAATCGCCTTCGCTTTAATCGCGGCGTTTGCGATTTTGTGGGGCTACTTTATTTGGTTTGAGACCCGCTGGAACGGCCAAACGCCCGGCAAGCGTCAAATCGGCCTGCGGGTCATCCGGGAAGGCGGCTACCCGATCAACATCTTTGCCGCGATTATCCGCAACTTGATCCGGGTCATGGATGGGATGCCGATTGTCGCAGTGGCCCTGATTGGGATCGGGATCGCCGAGCATTCTTCAGGCACGGCGGCGATGGGCGGCCTGTGCATTCTGCTTCCCGTTCTGTGCCTTCTGCTGTCGGGCCGCTACCAGCGCATCGGAGACTTCGTTGCCGGAACAATGGTCGTCAAGCAGCGTGCGCCGCGCGTTCCGACCCTCGAAGCCCTGGCCCCACCGCCGCGCGTCCTGCCGGAGCACCTTGCGGCGTATGCGCTGGCTGATATTGGCCGCCACGTTTAC
>CAXTRL010000208.1:0-6470 GCA_964246575.1 uncultured Armatimonadales bacterium | reverse complement strand
CTGGTTCGCATGGGTGTCAAAGCCGCCGAGGTTGAGGTAATACACGCGCGTCCCTACCCCGCCCGTAATCAGCTTGGACACGGTTTGCAAACCCCATGCCAGTCCGCTCTGCGGATACTTCGCGGCATGAGCCGCTTGGACATCGTAATCTTTGAATGCCTTTTTCAGTTCCATGGAACTGGAATATGCTTCGCTGCCGACATTGCGGACAAACTCGGCGTTGCTCCCGGCGACTGTCCCTTGAGCATACAGCGCACGCAAAGCGTCCATCTGCTGGTTCTTGTCGGGGGCAGTGCTGACAAAGCCGAAGTCGGAACCGCCGCCGATGACCGACGCGGGAACGTCGTCGGAAAACAGCGTCAGCGGCAGGGCCGAGCCAAGCGTGATGCCTGATAGCGGATTGCCCTTGAAGTGACCGTCGGCATCAAAGTAGCGGGCCAGCCAGCCGGTGCGCTCCCGAACATCCGCCTTTGGGTTGCCGGTCTGCCAGATGTCCATGCTCTGAAAGTGGCTTCGGTTCGGGTCCGGGTAGCCGACGCCCGTAATCACGGCAAGCTGCCCTTTGTCATATAGCGGCTTCAGCGCCGCCATGTCCGGGTGCAGGCCAATCGTATCGCTCATCTTCACGACATCTTTAGACGGAATGCCGATGACTGGCCGTGCTTTGGCGTAGCCGGCGTCGGTATACGGGATGACCGTGTTCAGGCCGTCGTTGCCGCCGGACATCTCAATCACGACTAGGATTTTGCCGCCCGGAATAGGCGGCAGGTCCAGCCCGAACGGCGATGCGGGCGAAGGCCGGTTGGCCTGCGCCTGAGCCGCCTGCATCAAGAACGTCGGCATGGCAAGGCCGAGGCCAACAAAGGTGAGGCCGTTCTGCAAGAACTGGCGGCGCGTGGTGGGTTTAAATGTGGACATGGGACCATTCTCCCACGGGGCTGAACCCCCGTGCTTCGGCAAAGCAACTCCCCGCCTTCGCGGGCAGAAGAATATGCGAAATCTTCGCCCGCGCCCCTCCGGGTAGCCAGTGCAAAGGCGGGGGCTTGCACCTTTAAAGCCCTACCGTTCAGGGTAGGCTTCCTACGCTAACTGATACTCCGGCGCAGACAAAATCAGCGCGGTCAAGCCAGGCGCTTTCGCGTCAAACGGTGATTGACTGCCGCCGTCGGACGCATAATTGACTAATGCCGCGCGGGTGGCTGCGCTCGGCGTTTGACCCGGAAGCAGCAGGCCCCACAGGGCATCTACCACCTGCTCCGGCGTAGTCAAACCGCTGGGCGCGGTGCCGTAGGCTGCGATGCCCGCCTGCAGGCGCAGCGACAACTGCCCATGCTGGCTCATTTGGCTGGTCAAAACGCCCGCAAAGTTCGCCCGCGTGATCAGCGTCATTGTGTTCATCCACGTTTTGCCGCCTGGCCAGCCTTTGACGTTCGGTGGGTTAAACAGCTCCTGCCCCATGGTCCGGCCTGCGCCAAGCAGATTGTTGTTGGTCGCGGCAAATGGCGCGTCTAAAGTTCTGAGCGCGGTCACAATGTACTCGGTCGGGCTTTTAATCTTGGAGTGCATCGCGGCGTCAGAGTAAAACGCCGGGGACGTGAAGATCGCCGTCAAGACAGCTTGTATGCTGTAGCCGCTAGCGAAGTACGCCGCCGTCAGCGGCGCAATGTCGGCAGGTGACGGCGTTTCATGCACATAAAAGTGGAACAGCTTGGTGCAGACAAAGTTTGCCGTAGACGGATGCCGCACGAGAATGTCTAAAATGTCGTCGCCGTTGAAATTGCCTGTTTGGCCCAAAAACGTCTTCACGCCGTCATCATGCTGGTCCGGGCGGAACATGAACGCCGCCGTGTCATGGTCAAACTGCCAGCCGGTGAACGCGCGAGCGGCTTCTTGGACGTCGTTTTCGGTGTAGCCGCCGCCGACCCCCAGCGTGAACAGCTCCATCAGCTCGCGCCCGTAGTTCTCGTTGGGCCGGCCTTTGCGGTTATCCGCGCCGTCGAGCCAAACCAGCATGGCCGGGTCACGCGAGACCGCCTGCAAAAGCGTTCGAAACGAGCCGAGGGCATGGGTGCGGAGCGTCTCGTTCTGCTGCCACATCCAGCGCGGGTGGTCCACTTTGTAGTTCGCGGTCGCGAAATGCCCATGCCAGAACAGCGTCTGCTTCTCTTCCAGCGGTCGGGGCGTGTGCGACATCCGGTACAGCCACCACTTCTTAATGCTGTCTAAGCTATCAAAGTCCACATAATCGCCCTGCACTTCCGACAAAAGCGCCGGAAACGGATCCGCCACTGCTTCCGGGTGCAAAAGCTGATGCGTCGTCCCCGTCAGCCCCAGTTTGGAATACGCCGTCCATTCGGCAGGACGCGCCCCAAACCCCATTCGCCGCAGCAAATGCGCCAAACGCCGAGTGTCCGCCAAAGAATGAGTCACCATCTAAGCCTCCCCAATCCGCCGCCTTGCCGGGCCACACCACGCACTACTGACGAGCTATTATACCAAAAGTTCACCAAAAATTGAGACACGCAGGAAAGACAGAAACCAAGTCAACTTTCAAACTCGCCCGCGTTCGGCAGAGGCAGGCCACGCTCGGCCCGCAGCAGTTGGTTTTCGAGGCGCAGGATTAGGTTTTCGCGCTCCCGCGCGGCGTCTTTGTCTCGGCGCTCGTTATCCTCACGCAAATGCCGGATTTCGTCTTGGAGCCGCTGCGTCTCGTAGTAAACACGCTGAAGGCCAAGCGATAGCTTGACGATCTCCGCTTGAGCAGAATGGACTTCTTCGCTGAGGTCACCTACCTTGTCGCCCAAACTCTTGATGTCGGTTTTGTTCTTCTGCGTCTCTTGCGACAGCGTGAAAATCTTGCTGATAGCTGCCGAGACTTCCTTCCATGGGATCATTGTGTGCCTCTTAGTCGAACTTGAGCGTCGCCAAAATTGCGTCGGTTTGTCCCGCCATCACTCGGATCTCCAGGAGCGTGACGGCGGTACGGGCAGCCCGCCGGTCAATCTCTTTTTGATCTTCCGCCATCAGCGCAAAGAGGCGATCCATTTCCGCCAGTCCTTGCTGTAAAAACGTCTTGAACTCTTCGGCCTCGTCAGCGGTCGGTTCCATCGTCAGGCTGCTGTTCATCGCTTCTTCCTCCTGCCCCCATTATACCACGCAAAAAAGCCCCGCTTTGCGGGAGTATCAGGCGACGGCAAACTCTGTCAGCGCCCGGAGCGAGGCGGGGCGGAATGCCAAAACAATGCTCTGTTTGGGGACGCCGGCGGCAACCAGCTCATCGGCAACGCCATCTTCCGTGCCGTCGTGCTGAATCCAGAGCTTGCCGCCTTGAATGTCAATGTGGAGCAGCGTGCCGTAGATGCGGCAGCCGTTTTCCCAGCCGGCTTCAACCAAAAGGTAGTGGTCCTGCCGCCGGTCAAACACAAGCTCACAGGCGGAAACGCCGTCATCGCCTAGAAAATCCGCCCATTCTGTCAAGACATGCTCAACGATGTCCCGAAGCGTCTCGGAGCTATTTGTTTCTAAGCCATCCATTGAACAACGACCTCCTCAGCAGGATCAAACGAAAACAAGCGGACAACGCCATCTTCCAGAAGCACCTGTCCCGCTTCTTCCTCAAACACGCTGCGCCGCACAGTTTCCGGGACAGCTAGATAAAGAATATGCTCCGGGTAGTAACGCCGCATCAAATGAGCATACAAGACAAACTGCCCGACGGCATCTTCCAGATCTTTCATGTCCGAGGTACGAAGAAAGCTTTTAATTTCCACGGCAATCTTTTCGGTGCCTCGCTCGGCAGCCAAAAGGCGTTCCGCCCCAAGTCTACAAAAAGATTGGGGGGCATTGTGTATAACAAAGTAGAAAGTGACTCAATATAGCGATTTCTTCCACTCTGCTAATGCTATTGCTAATGAACTATCTAGCCATTCTGAGAAGCGTTTTTCCGTACTCGCATAAGACTCAACGTAGTTGAATTGAAATAAATCAGTTGAGGCAGGGTGCAAGTTTACCGGCTCTGTGCCTCCCTCCTCTTTTGGTGCCCTTGTGTATGTGAATGCCGAAGCAGCTAGTAGCCCAGTACCACTATTCCCGTAACCATGAATACTGATTACATAGTCAAAACTTTCGCCAGTGGTTATCAACAGACGGACCCATGATCTGTAATTCTCAAAGTTCGCATAGTAATAGAAATCATTTGCGGTAGAAATGATTTGTTTTTGGAAGTAATGTCTTTGCTCCGATGAGTTACTAGCCGAGTTTGATCTTGCATGATATTTCTCTTTACCAAATGGAGTTATATTCCACAACTCTCTGTTTAGTGTTTCAGAAATTTCGTTTACACGTGACTCTGTGAAGGCAAAAAGTTTCTCTGCATATTGATAAACCTTGCTAATTTCTTCTTTTTCTTTGGAGAATTTATTTCTGAGAACTTGGAGAGCAGACGAAATAATCTGCTCGGCATATTTACTCTGCTGTACCTGCTGTTCCAATCCAAGAGCTTTCAGGATCGACTCTCTTTGCCTCTTAGCAAACAAAGAAACTAAAGGCAATAAATCTCCCGCATCGGCTTTTTCTAATGACACAATATATTCCTGGCGATCTGACTCCCGAATTACCAGTGGAAACAGCCCATCCTTTAGGAAAACAAGTGAAGCCAGCGCTCTTGCGACGCGCCCATTTCCATCCTGGAACGGATGAATTTGAGTAAAACTATGATGTAGCCATGCTGCTCTCACCTCTGATGTGTATTTGCCTTCCGCATCACGATATAAGGAAACCAACTTTGTCATTTCCTCGCCTGTGATTTCTGGTGGACAGTATTCATGGATTTCTCCACTTGGCCTTCGAGGATTGTTAGGAGAGGTTTTGTATTCACCCTTCTTTAGCTGGACCTGGATTATGTTTCCTGCTGGGGTTATTGCTTCTGTATAATCTTGATGAGCTGTAAATTGAGATTGCAAACCTCTGATGAAATACTCAGATAATGGTTGCTCGCCTTTGATATATGCGAATAGACCTTCGACTATATCTAAGTGGTCATTGATAACCAATTGGATGTGTTCTGCTTCATCTCGTGGGATACCGCCACTGTGTGAAATTATCGAGGCCTCGATACCTTGCTCGATTAACACTTCTGTCACGCCGCGATCCCAGGTGTAAAGCCGTTCTATGATACCTGTCTCAATCGCCCACTCCCGTTTCATTTTCTTGATGAAGTCAAGGAAAGCGCCATTAGTTTCAAGTTCATCCTTTTTCTCCTGCCATACCGAGTTGAGGGCGTGAAGTTCAGGAAATTCAAATTCTTTGATGTCGGGAAAAGGACTAATGCGTTTGTATTTCATGGAGTTACCAATCAGCTTTCTGTAGCGGCACAGCTTGGTGTCATAATGAGAGATATGGTTTAGCACAAGACAATAAAGTCAAAGCCATAGAAGAACGGCATTACGTGGCTTTGGCTTGCGGGCTATCTACTCGTCTGCGTCGGCTTCTTCTTCGGCGGCTCCGTAGTCGTCGGCCATGTCGGCAAGAGCGTCGTCCGTAAAGCCGAGGGCGGCGGTTTCGGTGATCGTTGTCTCAGAAACGGCCATTTCAGACAGGCCGAAGGCTGCGTCGTCGGCAAGGTCGGCGGCGAGGATGTCGGCGACGCGGGCGGAGGCAGGATCGGACGCCGGGGGCGGGGTGCGGCGGGGGGGCAGGCCGGGCATGAGGGTAGCGAAGTCTACGGGCGCAGACGGCGGAGTGTCGCCGTCAGGAGCTTCAGCGAGTTTGGCGGCACGCTCGGCGTCGCGACGGGCGCGGGTGGCGGCGCGGCGGCGCTGCCAGCGGGAGCGGCGGGAGGGCGCACCGGCGGCGTCGGTGCCTTCGGCGTCGGAAGCGGCTTCGTCGCCCTCGGTGTCTTGGTCCATATCAACGTCAAGCGGGTTGGCAAAGTCAGTGTCGGGGATCAGTGCGCCACTGCTCATGTTGATGCGAGTCTCGGTAAGGGTGACTTCCAGCGTTTCAGAGGCCGTGACGGCTTCAACTGTGGTCTCAGCCAGGCCGGGAATAAGGGCGGCAGACGGCTCGGGGCGCGGCTCACGCGGGGTCAGCGGCGGGGGCGCGGAAACGGTCGGCGGCGTGGACGGCGCTGGATCAGCTTCGGGAGTGGGGGCGGGCAGGTCCAGACCCGTGGCGCGGGACAAGGCCGGGCCGTCGCCCCACAGGAACAGGCGCGTGGTGCGGGCGCGAAGGAAAGCGCGGAACGAGCGGGCGTTGGCGGCGATGATTTTGCCGTCAAACACGTCGTACACGGATGCTTTGCGGGGCAGGCTGATCGTGCGCTGGCCGGTAAACGAGCCATGAATGGTCAGGGAGCCGTCGGAGCCGGCATAGACCGTGTCGTCCTGGGCGTCATAGATGGGAATGTTCGCGTAGGCATACAAGCCGCGCAGAAGCTCGGTGGTCAATTGGGGATCGCCAAAGAAGACGGA
>CAXTRL010000207.1:0-6473 GCA_964246575.1 uncultured Armatimonadales bacterium | reverse complement strand
TTGCTGGTGCAGGTGGTCAAAGGCCCGCGCTCCACCAAAGGCTCCCGCGTGTCGTCGCGCGTGTCCCTGCCTGGACGCTTTTTGGTGCTGATGCCGGACGCCAACAATTTGGGCGTTTCGCGCAAGATTGAAGAAGGCAAAGAGCGGGACCGGTTGAAGAAAATCGTCCAGAAGTTCCGGCAGCAAGGCACCGGCGTCATTGTCCGCACCGAATCCGAAGGCCGCACCGCCGCCGAGCTTCGCCTAGACTACTTGATGCTGCTGGAAACGTGGAACGCCATTCAAGCGAAAGCCAGAACGACGCCCGCCCCCGCGCTGGTGCATCAGGACATGGGCCTAGTGCTGAAGATCCTGCGCGATGCGTTCGGCTCCGACGTCAGCCGCCTCGTGATTGACTCGCCGGTAGACTATGCCGGAGCGCATGAAATCATTGCCCGTCTGTCCCCCGACTTGCAGGACCGCATTGAGCTGTACGACGGCGACAAGCCGATCTTTGAGCAGTTCAAGATCGAGGCCGATGTCGAGCGGCTGCTTCAGCGCAAAGTCCCGCTGCCGTCGGGCGGTTCTTTGATTATAGATCAGACCGAGGCTTTGGTCTCCATTGACGTCAACTCCGGCAAGTTCACGGGTTCCGTTGGCTTGTCCGACACGATCTTAAAGACCAACTTAGAAGCCACCGAAGAAATTGCCCGTCAATTGCGCCTGCGTGATCTCGGCGGCATGATTGTCTTGGATTTTATTGACATGGACAGCGCCCGCGACAAAAAAGCGGTCATGGATGCGTTTGTCAAAGCCCTCAAAGACGACCGTTCGCGTACTAAGATTTCGTCCATTTCCGCACTCGGTCTTATTGAGATGACCCGCAAGCGCACCGGCGAGACGGTAGACACGGCGATGACTGAAATCTGCCCGTACTGCCACGGATTAGGCCGGGTGGACTCCGCCGAAACCGTGTCTCTAGAAGTCGAGCGCGAGATTCGAAAACTCGCGGCCACCACGCCCTCTGAAGCGTTTGTCGTCAGCGCCCACCCGGATGTCTGTGCTCACCTCGTCGGCGCACAGGGCGAGGACATTGAAGAACTGGAACGGCAATTACACCGCTCTATCTACATCCGTGCCGTCCCGAGCTGGCACCACGTCGAGAAGTTCGACATTGATTCTGGGAACTTGCAGAAGTTCGAGCAGCCGCTTGCGCCGCCGCGCCGGGGCCAGATTGTCGAAGTGCAGGTCGGGCGCGACGATCCCCATTCCGACCGCGCTCCGTGGGCCACGGGACATCTGCTGCCCCAGCGGGCGTACCAGATTGAGCTGACCAACGGCGCACGCTACGCCGGCCAGACCGTCAAAGTCCGGCTATCCGATGTCCGCCGCTCCGTCGCTATCGGCGACGTGCTGCCCAGCGGCAAAAATGGGGGTGGAAGCGAGCGCCAAGCCGAATACGGACGCAGCAACGGCGGCGGCAGCCGCGAGCGTGTGGCGGCGTAAGGGCCGCTTGCGACTCTCAGCCCTGCCGGCGCCGAAGATACGCTCAGGGCGTGGCGGGCGGATGATGAAGCGGGTAGTGAATAGGAGTGGCTGGCTATGAAAAGTGTTTTCGCCGTTTTCTGTTTTTACGGCTTTCTGCTGTCTCAGATGCCTGTGCTTGCGAGCAGGACGCTGGATGTGGTGCGCGACTACGGCGCGGACAACACCGGAAAAACGTATGCCACGGCTTCGCTTCAAAGCGCCATTGATGCCTGCCGCCCCGGCGATACCCTGCTGATCCCGTCCGGGACGTATCTTTTGGACAGCGGCCTCAACTTAAAATCGGACATGACGGTGTTTCTTTCTCCAAAGGCCCTGGTTCAAGCCAGCACTGCCAATATTTGGCGCAAAAATGGAAGCCCGCTGTTTTTGGCAGACAGCTTAAAGAACGTCACGATTACCGGCGGCGGAACAATTGACGGCGGCGGGCTGGTTTACCCCCGAGGAAAATACTCCCTGCCCAGGCCGGGGAACGGCATTCGATTTGACCACTGCACGGATATGACGATCAGGAATGTGACCGTGAGAAACATTCCCGCGTATGCGATTGATTATTATGACTCAAGCCGCATCACCGCCGATTCCGTTGTCGTCCGCGGCCGGGGATTTTTCAATCTGCAAGGCTCGTCGGATGGCATGGAAATCGAAGGAAGCTCGTATGTGACAGTCACAAACTGCAACATCGAAGTCGGCGACGACGCGCTTTGCATCAAGTCTCTTGACGCCGAACATCCCGTCCATGACTTCACGGCGCATGGCTGCACACTGGCATCTACCTGCAACGCTTTTAAAATCGGCACCAACACTCTGGGCGAGGTGTATGATGTTTTATGTGACGGCATCGTTGTCAACAAGCATTCTGATCCGGGTACGGGAAACCCGGTTCCTACCGGCGACTGCATCGCCGCGATCGCGCTGGAAAGCAATGACCACAACCGTGTACACAACATAGTCTGCCGAAACTTTACGATCAACAGCTGTTATTGTCCGATTTACCTTGAGCTGCAAAACCGGCAGTCCCACACAAAGGGTGTCATAGGCCGCTTAGACACGATTCTGATTGAAAACATCAACTGCCTGAAATCCGTTTCTCAGCCGGTCATTTTCAACTGGCAAACGGATGAGCCGAACAAAATGGCGAATGTGACGCTCAGCAACGTCACGGTTCATAATTACGGGACCGATACCGGTGCCGACCTTGCCCCAATGAACGGCAGCTACCCGGATGCCAACAAAAACGGGAAAGCCAATGCGTATGGCATCTGGGCGCGAGGAATAAATGGGCTGACGCTGAAAAACTGCCGATTTTATAACGAAGGCGGCAGCAAGCGAGAAAAGTTCGTGTTCGACCCCACAGTCCAGAACGTGAACACGCAAGCGCAGTGAAGCGCCGTCCCGCCCACCGGCAAATATTAACAGACAAGGATTGACAGAAGGAACCCAATGGCTGCAAACACTTTTCATCATGCCGTTTATTTTTGGCTCAATGAAGCTAGCCTGGAAGATGGCGCTCGGAAAACGGTTGAGTCCTGCCAGGCTAATCTGCCTGATATTCCCGGCATTGTCAACATCACACTCGGCGTTCCCGCCAGCACGAACGGCGGGCCGGTAGACGATTCGTATGACGTCGCGCTGCTGATTGAGTTTGAAGATAAAGCCGCCCATGATGCCTATGATGTTCACCCCGATCATCAGCGCATGATTGCCGAATGCGGGCATTTGTGGAGCCGGGTTCAGGTGTACGACTCGGTTCCGGCGTAGGCGAAAAAGCCCTGCCCTTAAAACAAGGGCAGGGCTTTTTTGGGAATATAATTATAACAGATATTGAAATCTGTTACTTGACATGCTATACTCCGCTTATGAGTGAGGCGGCGGGGGCATTAACGCGGGAAAAGATACTGGAAGCGGCGGAAGAAGTGCTGCGCCGCTTTGGGCCGAGCAAAGCGACCGTGGTTGACGTGGCCCGCGCTCTTGGCGTCAGCCACGGCAGCGTTTACCGGCACTTCGCCGGCAAAGCGGAGCTGCGGGACGCTGTGGTTGAGATTTGGCTGGCCCGCATGAACGGCCCTTTGGAAGCCATCGCCGCCGAAGACGCGTCCGTCGCCGACCGCCTCCATCGCTGGCTGAAGAAGCTGATCGGCCTGAAACGCCGCCGCCTTTTTGATGACCCGGAGCTGTTTGCCGCCTACTGCGAGCTGGCAGGGGAAGCCCGCGCGGTTGTCGGGCAGCATATCGAATATCTGACTGCTGCGATGACCCAAATGATCCGGGAAGGCGTGGCGCAGGGCGAGTTTGAGGCCGCAGACCCGGCGGCGGCGGCGCGGGGCGTGCTGGTCGCTACGTCGCCGTTTCACAACCCCGCTTCTTCTGCCGAATGGACCCGCCCCGATATTGACACTTTGTTTGACGAAGTTTGGGCGATTATTTTGAGGGGCCTAAGAAGCAACCAGTGAAAGCAGGAAGCAGATAATGAAACTGACACGCAAGACCATTTTGATCACCGGCGGCACCAGTGGAATCGGGCTGGAACTGGCAAAGCAATTGCTGGAACGCGGCAACACAGTTTTAGTGACAGGCCGCGATCCGGAGAAGCTGGACGCGGCCAAGAAGGCGCTGCCCGGCATCCATGTCTTCCAAAGCGACGTCAGCAGCCCGGAAGCCATCATGGCGCTGTCTAACAGCGTGCTGGCACAGTTTCCGGCGCTTGACGTGCTGATCAATAATGCTGGCATCATGCGGAACTTGAACCTCAACCAAGACCGGGATTTGTATGATGTCACGCGCGAAATCGAGACCAATCTGAGCGGCCCGGTGCGGATGGTTCAGCAGTTTTTGCCGCATCTCAAGACCCGTCAAGACGCGCTGATTGTCAATGTCTCGTCGGGACTCGCGTTTATCCCGCTGCCGCTGTCGCCGGTTTACTGCGCGACCAAAGCGGCCATGCATTCCTTTTCCCAGTCCCTGCGGGCGCAGCTTGCCGGCACCAGCGTTTCCGTGGTTGAGCTTGCCCCGCCCGGCGTGGAAACGCCGCTGTTTCGCGGCGAGTTCGCCGAAGAAATGAAAGGCCAGAAAGCAATGGACGTTTCAGTTCTCGCCAAAGAAGCCCTCGCCGGCATTGAAGCGGGCCGTCCTGAAATCCGGCCCGGCCTCAGCAACGTACTGAAGACAATGAGCCGGGTCGCCCCCGCGTTTATGTTTGGACAAATGGCAAAAATGAGCAAGCCGAAACCAGCGGCAACTTAATCTGTACTCAATAATCTGCACCCAGGAGAAACACACCATGAAAATGACAGGCAACACCCTTTTGATCACCGGCGGCGGCTCCGGCATTGGACGCGCAATGGCCGAAGCGTTCCATAAGCTCGGCAACCAAGTCGTCATCAGCGGACGCCGGCAGCAGGCTTTGGATGAAGTCACGCAGGCCAATCCGGGCATGAAGTCCTTGACGCTGGATATTACCGACGCGGGCAGCATTGAGGCGTTCGCCGGTCAAATCACCGAGCAGTTCCCGGCGCTGAACGTCCTGGTCAACATGGCGGGCGTGATGAAGAACGAGTACCTGCTGGGGCCAGCCGCCGTCAGGGTCGCCGAAGACGCCGTCGCCACCAACCTGCTGGGGCCAATCCGTCTCAACGCCGCACTGCTGCCGCTTTTGATGAAGCAGCCTGCGGCTGCGGTGATGACCGTCACGTCCGGCCTGGCGTCTGTGCCGCTGTTTATGACCCCGACTTACTGCGCGACCAAAGCCGCGATCCACTCTTACACCCAGTCTCTGCGCTGGCAGCTTCAAGACACATCCGTTCAAGTCATTGAGCTTGTCCCGCCGTATGTCCAGACGGGGCTGATGGGTGAGCGCCAGGCTTCTGACCCCAACGCCATGCCGCTGGCCGACTACATCGCCGAAACAATGAGCATTCTGACGAGCTCGCCCGACGTGACCGAGGTCCTTGTCGGGCGCGTGCTGCCGCAGCGTACCGCCGAAAGCAACGGCAGCTACGACACGTTCTTCCAGAACTTCAACGGCACGATGGCAAAAGCGCGGGCGGCGGAATGGGATGCGCTCAAGGCCGGAAAAGAGTAAGTGCTGGCCGGGGTAGCCGGCTGGCTGTGGGCGACGCCGGTGCGGCAGCGCGTTGCCTGTGTTACAATATCAGCTTATGAAAACACTTTTGGTTTTTTTGCTGGCGGCGCTTGTCCTGCTTGGGACTTCCGGGCCGGGAACCCAGGCTGCTCCCGGTCCGCCTGCCGTTCTCAGCCAGACTGTTCGCGGAGTGACGGCAACGCTGACCGGCATTCAATGGGTTCCAATTGAGCCGCCGCGCGATCCTTTCACCTTTTATAAATCTTTCTCTTTGTCAGTCCATCTTTCGGCAAGCTGGGAGCTGGGGCTGCCAATGAACAAGACCCTCCTCAGTTATGTGACCGCGATCAGTGCCATCAGCCCGTCCGGGCAAGCTCTCAGGACGACCGGCGGGGGCGAGAGCCGCAACAGCTCCGGCGGCGTCATTGACAAATCTGCCAATTGGGACGACATCGACCCACGCTGGCCGCTTGTTGCCATTGATGTGGACATGGTTGACCCGGCGGCTCCGCCCCGCGCCGTCGGTCTTTCCACTGAACCCATCACGATCACTGACATTCCCATTCCAACCGATGACAAGCCGCTGGCAGTCCACGCGGAAACAGTGACGCCGCTCGGCACAAAAATTGTCGTAGAAAAAGTAGAAGTCGCGCCGCACGCGGAGCGGAACAAGATGACATTCGTGTTCCGGGTCATCCCCGACCCGGCGGCCCCCGACCTGCAATTTCGGTTTTCCACGGGAAGCAAAGTTACCGATGATACCGGAGCCAGGCTCAATCCAAAAGGCGGCGGGACAGCCGGCGGCGGCGACTTAATTGATCCGCAAGCGCCCTATGATCGCAGCATCAACAGCGCCGCTATCAATGAC
>CAXTRL010000206.1:0-6576 GCA_964246575.1 uncultured Armatimonadales bacterium | reverse complement strand
GCATGAACGGCAATCGCTTGAGCGCCGGCGTCCTGCGCCCGCCGGGCGAAGTCTATTCCCGTGGTCTGCGACGGGTCCCACCCCGACCGTATCTTGACCGTGACCGGCACTTTGACCGCGTCCACCATCGCTTTGACGACTGACTGCGCCAGGCAGACGTCTTTTAAGAGCGTCGCGCCCGCGCCGGTCTTAGCGACTTTCGGCACCCAGCAGCCCATGTTCAGATCAATAATGTCCGCCCCTGCCGCTTCCACGACCTGCGCGGCCTCGGCCATCAGTTCCGGGACGCCGCCAAAAAGCTGCACGGAAACAGGCCGCTCGGCGTCTGACCAGTCAAACATGCCGAACGTCTTGGCGTTCTTGTAGTGGATCGCGTGGGACGACAAAAGCTCCGTCACTACCAGCCCCGCCCCATGATTTTTGCATAAGAGCCGGAACGCATGAGAAGTCACCCCCGCCATCGGCGCCAGCACCAGCGGCGTCTCAATCGTAACCGGCCCAATTTGCAGGCGGCGAAGTTTTGTTGCAGAAGTAATCATAGTTCAATTTTGCTGGTAGGATCAACATACTCACGTTTGACAAGATATGGATGCAGATGGTCGAAATCCTGATCGGTCGTCAAGATTGTTGCACCTTCGACTCGTGCGGCAGCCGCAATCCAGATGTCATTCTTGCCCATGCGGTGTCCTTGCCGGCGGCTGAAATCATCAATTTCTACATACGCCGTGACAATGTTTTTGTGCGGAATAGGAACAACCGTCAGCAAGTCCAGCATTCTTTCTTCCAGCATTCGCATCTTGAACTGACCCCCTTGGTTTTGAGCCGCCAGCACTCGGACTTCGGCTTCGCTGACAATCGGGGTTGTTGTCAATTGGCTGAGTTGATAGGTTGCTTCAATGTATTGCGCCAGCTCCTGCCAGCGGACGTAAGCCACTAAAATATTGGTGTCAAGAAGATAGAGAACATCTTTCAGCGCCGCAGATTTTGGTAATGCCACTAGTCTAACCTTTTAAGCTGTGCGAGAAGCTCTTGCGTTGTTTCTTCACCCGGCCACTGCCCCTGGATTGCTTGCATGGCAGTCATACCTGGAGGCGGCTGCCGTCGCGGCTTTAGTTCTGGCAGTGGTTGGGGAACAGAAAATTGAGGAACGGAATAGGCAAGCGGCTTGGTTTCATCAGAAGCAGCGTTGTATACTCCTAAGCTTAAAAGCTGTTCCATTTGAGCCACTTGGCGCTTCAACGTCTGTATCTCGTCTTGAAGACTTTGCAGCCTGGAGAAAGTCTGCCTTGCTCTGCGCGGCGTCACTTTTTGTCGTTTTGTTGCAGATGTTATCATCACGACGTTATTATACCACACGCTACCCCACAGGTTCGGCTTCCGTCTGCGCTGATGGTGACTTTTGGCTGATGACCAGGGCCAACGCCCCCAGCACGAGCAGGCCGCCGAGAAGCTGGGCGGCAGTCAGCGTTTGATGAAGCAGAACCCACGCGAGCAGGGCGGCGATGACAGGTTCCAGCAGAATGGAGAAGGCGACCAACGACGATGTGAAGTGCCGCAGAGACCAGTTCAAGAGCGTGTGGCCGAAAATCTGCGGCCCCAGCGTCATGCCGAGCAGCGCCTTCCAGACACTTGAGGAATACGCCAATGTCGCGCCGCCGCGTCCCAGCAGCACAGCCCAAAGCAGGCCAGCAGCGACAGAGTAAGCGACCGTGACCTGACGCTGGGATGAAATTGTCTCGTGCAAGCCCTCCACGCACAAAAGATAGCTGCCGAACAGCAGGCCGGCGCTGAGGCCGAACACGTCTCCGATGAACGACGCACGGGAAGCAGTCTGCGCTGATGCTTGTGTTACCAGCCACAGGCCGATGCCGGCGACTGCCAGCGCCCCGATGTCGCGCAATGTCGGACGCCGACGTCCCAGCAAGAAACTCCCAAGGGTCGTCCACAGCGGCGTCGTGCAGGCCAAAAGCGTGGCGCGGGCAACGGAAGTGCGGTCCAGCGCGGCAAACCAGGTCACGAAATGGGCTGCAAGGCACAGCCCCGACAGCACTAAACGCCAGCGCACGTTTTTTGGAATCGGGCCGGGAGTGCTCTGGCCGCGCCGGAGCAACGACAAGCCGGCAAAAAAAAGTGCGGCCAGCCCTAAGCGCCAGGCCGCAATCGAAAGCGGCGTCGCCTGCGCCAGCGCTTGATGGGCGAACAAGCCCGCCGTGCTGACCAAGAAGACCGCCAGCAGAAGTATCAGTTTGTTCAAACTTTCGCGTCCCGCTGGGACAGGTTCCATAAGAGGCGCAGGCCGTCCAGGGTCAGATGCGGCTCCAAATGCGTGATGCGCGTGGAGGAAGCCAGCAGCTCCGATGCAAACCCGCCGGTGGCGACCACCGGGCAGCCGGGGGCGTCCATTTCGTCCTGAAATCGGGCGATCATGCCGTCTACCAGCGACAGCGTTCCCAGCACAATGCCCGATTGCAGGGCATGAACCGTGTTGTTTCCAATCGCGCGGGGCGGGGGAGCCAGCTCCACACGCGGGATTTTAGCGGCTTTGGCAAACAGCGTTTCCAGCGACAGCCCAATGCCGAGGCAGATCGCACCGCCGAGATACACCGGCAAGCCGCCTGGCGTTGAGGGTGCCGCGACCGCGTTAAACGTCGTCGCCGAGCCGAAGTCCAGCACAATGCACGGGGCGCCGTACTTGTGTACCGCCGCTGCCGCGTCCACCAGCCTATCGGTGCCGACATCCCCCGGCGGCGAGTACCCGACTTCCAGCCCCAAATTACTGGACGCCGTAATTTCCAGCGGCTCCAGCCCAAACGCCGACCATGCCAATCGCTTCAAGGCCGGGGTCGCGCCGGGAACCACGCTCGCCAGCGCAATCTCTGTAATGTCTGCCAGCGCCAGGCCGCTCTGGGCAAACAGCGCCCCCAGAAACGCCGCGTACTCATCCTGCGTCCGCCCCATTTCCGTCCGTATCCGCCAGTGCCGCAGCAGCTTGACGCCGTCATAGACCCCAAACGTCACATTAGAATTGCCCGCATCCATCACTAAAAGCATGGGCTATTATAGCACGGCATTTCAGCTATACTCATGCCTGGGAGGTCCCACAATGAAACAAAGCTGACTGTTCTGGAGCATTGTGGTATTCCCCTGCGACGCCGGCGGTGCCGTGTTACGACTTAAAAAAGCATGTTGTTCTGACCAAAGTTCGGAGCAAGGCAGACCTAAATTTATACACTGTTGAACTGATCCTGCCCAATGGCAATGATGTCACTGAAATTTTCCAGATGAGGCTCCGGCTGCCCTCATCTCCGGCAGCTACACTGCTGAAATCTGGCATGGCAAACTCACTCAAATCCTCGTCAAAAATCAGACGCTGCGAATATGAGATAATCCTGCCGTACAGGGTGGACAGGACGGCGTGGCTCTCTTTGTTATTGTCTTCGAAGTTATTCGTCAATGTCCTGCGCGAACGGTAATAAGCGCGTCAAAGCAGGATTTCCATCCGCTGGCCGCGAACAAAGCAACATGAAAATTATTAAACTCTTTGTTCCGGCGCTCGCCGGCTTGGCCTTAGTCTGTCTCACTGCGCCGCACGCTTCGGCTTGGAATGGGACGGGGCATATGGTGGCGGCGGAGATTGCGTATGACCGTCTAACGCCGAAGACGAAGGTGGGGGTGGATGCGCTCCTAGCGAAGCACCGGGATTACGGTCTGTGGATGCGCGAGATGCCTGCGGGGTACACGGACAAGGGGCGGTGGGCGTTTCTGAAGGCGTCCACGTGGCCGGACGATGTTCGCAGGACGCCGGACGACCGGCCCACCTGGCATTATATTGACCTGCCGGTGATCGCGCCGGGCTACACGCCGGACCCGGCGGCGGTTTTAGTCGTGACGCCGAACGCGGAGACGCAGATTGGAGCGGAAACGGCGGTGCTGGCCTCACCGAAAGCGTCTGTTCAAGACCGGACGGTGGCGCTGTGCTGGGTGGAGCATTTGATCGGTGACGTGCATCAGCCCCTGCATGATTCGTCGCTGTTTTCGGCGCAGTTTCCGCGCGGCGATCGAGGCGGCAACGATGAGTCGCTGGCTCCCGGCGCGGTGGACGCGGACCCGCTGGAAGCTGCCGCGAACCCGCACAAGCTCCATGCGCTGTGGGATGATCTGCTGGGGAACGCGCACGACCCGGTGGAAATCCAGAAGATCGCAGCGTCGCTGGAAACCCCGGCGTATGGCCGGAGCGCGTTCCCGCAGCTAACCTTGCACAAGAAAGTTCGCGAGTGGGTGGTGGAAGGCAGCGCGCTGGCGCAGAAGTATGTGTACGTCAATGAAACATTGCCGATGACGCCGACCGGTGCGGAGAAAACGGAAGTGACGCTGCCGGCGGGGTATTTGGCGGCGGCGCACCAGATCGCCGACCAGCAAATCGCGCTGGCGGGCCTGCGCCTGGCGGACACGCTGAACGCGCAGAAATGGTCACCGTAGGGGGAAGGTTTACCCCTGCCCTCTTATCTTCTGCTTTTCTTCTGCTGTCTAAACGCGAGGTGGACAGCAAGGCAAGAGGGCAGGCAAGGCAAGAAGGCAGGCAAGGCAAGAGGGCAGGCAAGGCAAGAGGGCAGGCAAGGCAAGAGGGCAGACACGGAGGTCTGCCCCTACGTTTTTGTGGGGCTAGGGGTTGCGGTCGCGGCTGAACATTTCGGTGACCCAAAACTCGCCTTTGGCATTGCGGTAGATGCCGATGCCGACTTTGGCAAAGCGCGGCTCCAAAATGTTGGCCCGATGGCCGGGGCTTGCCATGAAAGCGCGGTGGGCATAGTCTACGTTGTAGATGTCGTTGAAGACGCTGCAATAGAAGATGTTTTCGCCGACCAGCAGGTACTCCGGTTGGGGCAGGCCAAGCTGCTTGGCGGATGTCAAGTAGCGGTCCATTGGCGACGACATGCTGGGGGTCGGCGAGTGGTGATCAAAGTAATCTAAGCTGCACATTTCTTCCGAATGAGCGCGGGCCGTTGCGATCAGCATCGGGTCTACAGTCAGAATGCTAAGGCCGCGCTCTGATCGCTCGGCGTTGATCATTGCGACAAACGCTTGTTCCTCTAGGGCTTTTTCATCGGCCGCCGACGGCTCGGCAGGAAGTGTCAGCGCCGCCCGCGCTGGGGTACGATGCAAGGCGGCAAGAACGGCGATGGGCCGGGCGGGAGCGGCGGACAAAACGACCGGCGACAGCGGCGCGGCGATGCCGGTGGCCCAAACAAGTCCTGCAAGAAGAAGAGAGCTAAACATTTTCGCGTGACCTCTCGAAGAAAGCGGATAAACTGATGCTTATATCTTCGGGGAAACGCGGGGCTTTTAGAGGGGCAAGCAGGGCAAACAGGGATAATCCGGTATCTTTGCCGTCCGGTACGCGAGTGAGTTAATCGGCATTGACAAAGGGGGCAGCAGACGGGTAAACTATATCCGACAACATTAGTCGCCTTTAGATAATTATTTAAGCGCGACTTGAGAGAAATTTAGAACTGCGAGAAACCAGCATGAGTGCAGCCACAGATACGATTGAAGAGTTTGCCAGCAAAGAATACAAATACGGCTTTGTCAGCGAAGTGGAAAGCGATACTATTCCCATCGGCTTGAGCGAAGATGTGATCCGCACGATCTCGTCAAAGAAGAACGAGCCGGAATGGCTTTTGGAGTTTCGGCTGAAAGCCTACAAGCACTGGCTGACCATGAGCGACCCGCTGTGGCACAATGTCGCGGTCAAGCCCGTGGACTACCAGCAGATCGCCTACTTTTCCGCGCCGAAGGCGAAGAAGGTATTGAATAGCCTGGACGAAGTGGACCCGGAGATGCTGGCGATTTACGACAAGCTGGGGATTTCACTGGCCGAGCAGCAGCGCTTGTCCAATGTTGCCGTGGACGCCGTCTTTGACAGTGTTTCGGTTGCGACCACGTTCAAGGGCGAGCTGGCCCGGCAGGGGATTATCTTTTGCTCGTTTTCCGAAGCCGTTCACGATCACCCGGAGCTGGTGCGCGAGTATTTAGGCTCGGTCATTCCCTATTCGGACAACTTCTTTGCGACCCTGAACTCAGCGGTCTTCACCGACGGCTCGTTCTGCTACATCCCGAAGGGCGTTCGCTGCCCAATGGAACTGAGCACCTACTTCCGCATCAACGCCGCGAACACCGGGCAGTTTGAGCGGACGCTGATTATTTGCGACGAAGGCGGCTACGTTTCTTATTTGGAAGGCTGCACCGCGCCGATGCGCGATGAGAACCAGCTTCATGCGGCTTGCGTCGAGCTTGTCGCTATGAAAGATGCAACTATCAAATACTCTACCGTCCAGAATTGGTATCCCGGCGATAAGGACGGGGTTGGCGGCATCTATAACTTTGTCACCAAGCGCGGCATCTGCAAAGGCGACAACGCCAAGATTTCCTGGACTCAAGTAGAGACGGGCAGTGCCATTACTTGGAAGTACCCGTCGTGCATTTTGCAGGGCGACAACTCCGTCGGCGAGTTCTATTCGGTCGCGCTGACCAACAACAAGCAGCAGGCCGACACCGGCACGAAGATGATCCATCTCG
>CAXTRL010000205.1:0-6626 GCA_964246575.1 uncultured Armatimonadales bacterium | reverse complement strand
ATGTCAACACCGGCGGGGCGTTCGGCATCCTGCCGCACGGAACGCTTTTGCTGGCGCTGGCGGCGGCGGTGGCGGCGGCGGTAATTATCTATTACACGGCGCGGGCGCTCATGCCGCTGCCGGGAGGGCTGGGAATCGCCCTGGCATTGCCGCTGGGAGGCGCAGTCGGCAACTTGCTGGACCGGGTGCGGCTGGGCCATGTTGTGGATTTTCTGGCGCTGTACGCCGGATCGGACCGGCGCTGGCAGTTTCCAATTTTCAACGTGGCCGACACGGCGATCTGCGTGGGCGTCGGCCTGCTGGCGCTGTACTACGGGCGGCAGCCGGCGCCGGCTCCCAAGCCCGCTGCCCTGAAAGAGTAAGGCTGAAAGAATAATTCTATGTTTCCTGTACTTTTCCATGTCGGGTCGTTTGTCGTCCATACCTACGGCGTTGTGCTGATGGCGGCATTTCTGGTGGCACTGGGCCGCGCCTACACGGTCGCCAAGCGGCAGAATGACCCGGATATGCCGCCGGACAGCATTTTGGATGTCGGCATCTGGATGATTGTGATTGGGGTTCTTGGCGCACGGCTGCTGTTTGTGGCGATTGGCTGGAAGGATTACAGCCATGCGCCGGACTTTCCCGGCAATATCTTTAAAGTCTGGCAAGGCGGCTTGTCGTTCCACGGCGGCTTATTCGGCGGCATCGCCGCTTTGGTCGTCTACTGCCTGGTTAAGCGCTTGTCCGTTCTCAAAGTCGCAGATCTGTTCGTTCCATCCGTGATGATCGCTTATGCGATTGGGCGCGTCGGCTGCTTTTTGAACGGCTGCTGCTATGGAGCGCCGACTTCCATGCCCTGGGGAGTTCGGTTTCTGGATGACGGCACCGGGCATCTGACGCCGCCGAGCCATCCGACCCAGCTTTATGCAACGGCGATGGCAGCAGTGTTTTTCCTGGGCTTGGTTTGGGTGGAGCGGCACCGAAGCTATCTGGGTCAGGTTTCGTGCTGGTTCCTGCTGGGAACGGCGACGGAGCGTTTTGTGATGGAAATTTGGCGGGCCGGAACAACTTCCGATCTCATCCGTGTCGGCCCAATCCACTTCCTGACTGACGTGCAATGGCTCTGCCTCAGCTTCTTTGCGCTGGGGCTGACCGGCATGGCGCTCCTGCGCCATCGCTTTCCCGTAACGCCGCCCGCGCTGCCGCTGCCGCCCCGACCCGTGGAGGCGGCTGCCCGTTGACCGAAACTCTGCACATCAAAGACGATGAAAGCGACATCCGCCTGGACGTGTTTCTCGCCGAGCGTTTGCCGCACTTGTCTCGTGCCCATGTCCAGCGGCTCATCGCGACGCTGGCGGTGCTGGTGAACGGCAAGCCCGGCAAGGCAGGCTACCGGACCCGATTCGGCGACGAAATTGAAGTCGCTGTTCCGTCGGCGCGTCCGCTGGAAGACGTTCAGCCTGAGACAATCCCGCTGGACATCGTCTACGAAGATGACGACGTTTTGGTCGTCAACAAGCAAAAAGGACTGGTCGTGCATCCCGCGCCCGGCGCGGAATCGGGAACGCTGGTCAACGCTCTGCTGGCGCACTGCGGCCCTGCTCATCTTTCCACAGTCGGCGGCCTGCTTCGCCCCGGCATTGTGCATCGCCTGGACAAAGACACGTCCGGCCTGCTGGTTGTCGCAAAGACCGACTTTGCGCATGAGCGGCTGGCAAAGCAAATCCACGACCGCACGGCAGTCCGCAAGTACCATGCCCTGCTTTGGGGCCGGGTTCCGTTCAAGCACGCGGTTATTGATGCCCCCATTGGCCGGCATCCCGGCGACCGCAAGCGCATGACGGTGATTGAGCAGGGCGGCTTAGATGCCGGCGATTTCTCGCAGGGTGTCCGAGAAGCGGTCACTGAAGTGCGGCTCTTGGAGCATCTCGCCGAGTTTAGCTGGACGGAAGCGATTTTGCAGACGGGCCGGACCCATCAAATCCGTGTCCACTGCGCGTTTGCCGGCTATCCGGTCGTCGGCGACGCCAACTACGGCGGCCTGCGAAAAGTCAGCGCGGACTTGTTTCGGGGCGCACCGCTCCAAACCCTCAACAGCCTGCTTGGGCATCTGCACGGGCAGGCGCTCCACGCGCATTTTCTGAGCTTTGACCATCCCCGCACCGGCCAGCGGATGCAGTTCCACGCGCCGCTGCCGAGCGAAATCGGCGATCTGCTAGACTTCCTGCGCCGCCTCGACGAAGCGTTTGAGTTTTAAGAGAAAAGCAAGCTGGAATGCGAACCTTAGCTGTTGGGGATATTCACGGCTGCTCTGCTGCGTTAGATGCACTCCTGAATGCCGTCGCGCTTGAGCCTGATGACACCTTAATTACACTTGGCGATTATGTGGATCGCGGCTTGGATAGCCCTGGCGTGCTGGATCGGCTAATTTCGCTTAGCCGGCAGTACCATGTCGTTTGCCTGCGCGGCAATCACGACCAGATGATGCTGAATGCTCGTGCGGGAGGCGAGGCGCTTCAGGGGTGGCGTATGAACGGCGGCGACATCACCGAGGAAGCCTACGGCGGACTAGACGCCGTTCCAGACGCGCATTGGCGTTTTCTTCAAGACCAGTGTCTCGACATCTGGGAAACGGAAACACATTTTTTTGTTCATGCCGGCGTTTATGCAGACATACCGCTGCTTGAACAGCCTTCTTATGTTCTGCACTGGGGCCGGCTTGACAAAGCGAAGCCGCATGAGTCCGGCAAGACGATGATCTGCGGCCACGACAGCCAGAAAAATGGACTGCCACTCAATTTGGGCTTCGCAGTCTGTTTAGACACCTGGGCGTATGGCAGCGGGTGGCTGACTTGTTTGGACGTAGCAACAGGATATCTTTGGCAGGCAAACCGAGCCGGACATCTGCGCCGAATGCAGCTCGCCGCACCGTCAGAGTAACATAAAGGTTGTCACAAGTTCCAGCAAACAAAAAGCGCGTAGCTCATGAAGCTACGCGCTTTCTGCTTGTTTACTTACTGCCGCTGGGCTTGGACTGGAAGCAACGATTGAATGCGGGCGTACGTTGCTCGCTGGGCGGGGGTCAAAAGGGCCATGTCGCGGCGCAGGGCATCTTTGCGAAGCGCATCGATTCTTGCCGTTTGCTGAGGCGCAGATAGCGATTTGTCTGCCATGACGGCCTGCATCGAGGTCCGCGCGGTTTGGCTAATCTCGTTTAGCTTCTGGGACTGAGCTGGGGTTTCCGACTTAATCAGCTGCTGACCGAGGCTCTGAGCCTGCTCGGCGGCGGCGTTACGCTTAAGAACCGACGCCCGTTCCGCCGGGGTCAGCAGGGCCAGCGAGGCCGCGCGGGCATTTTGAGTAATCTGAAGGTAACGCGCCTGCTTTTGGGCATCGGTGAGCGTTTTGTTGGTTTGAAGCGCCCGAACATCAGCTTGGAATTGGGTGTTGATCTGCCGCTGCTTCAGCACTTTTGTGCGCTGCGCTGGAGTTAGAATTTCCAGCATGTCCTTGTCCATCGCTCCGTAAAGCGTCTTGGCTTTCGCTTGTTTCTGCGTGCTGGAAAGTTTTGGGTCGGTGCTGATGGCGGCCAATTCTGTTTTAAACTGCGCCTGCCGGGCATCCGCTTTTGCCTTCTGGGCGGCGCTGAGATCCAAGCCGACGGCGGGCGCAGTCTGGCCGGCAGGCGTTTGTGCCTGGGCCAATGTCGGCACGCCCAAAGCGGCACCAAGCAGGAAAGGTACAGCAAAAAAGGTAGTTGCGGCGCGGATCGTCTTTGTCAAATGCGTGAAATCCTTCCGAACAATCGTGTTGAACGCTAAAGCGGCTCACCAACTAAGACGCAAAAGAGGCGGGATAGGTTCCCGCCTCTTCACGCGATATGCCGACAAAAGAATCGGCATCTAGTTAAACATTGGTCGCATTGCCGACCGAAGCGACGGCAAGCTGCGGAATGAGCCGCTGGAAGCGCTCTGCCGCCGCCTGCTCTTCGCCAATGATGGTCTGCGCGAGCTGAGCCGTTTCCGTGTCGCCAATCGCGTTGGCGTAAGCATGGAGCGACGTATACGCGCCGATCTCAAAATGCTCAAACGCATACGCTTTGATCAAGTCCTGAGTCTGCTTGTCTTCCTTGGAGTGGAAGATGTTGATAGCGCCGCTGGCTTTCGCCAAAAATTGGTTCAGGAAGCCCTTCGGCTCGGACTTGTCGCCGCCAAGCGCCAGAATCCGTGCGGTAATCCGGTCGGCCTGGGACTGCGTCACCGTGATATGCTGCTCCACGGCCTGCTTGACTTCCGAGTCGGTCGTTTCTGCCGCAAGGTCTCGCAAGGAAGCGATGCCGCCGACTTCCGCCGCATACGAATCGTTCAAGTAGCGCAGCACCTGCGCTTTTGTATCTTCAGCCATTTGAATTCTCCAGTAGTCAGTTCACCGCTCGTGCGGCTTTGCCGTTTTTTACCCGCCCGGCTCTTTCTTTAATCCTCCCCAAGTGAATAAGGGGGCGCAATTTGTCACGGCTGATGGTAAATGCGCCCTTTCCAAGCGTTGCCTCGGCCCGACAAGCTCCGGTACGCCGACGACAGCGCGATTCCAATCACCAGAAGCCAGGCCAAAGGGTTCAAAAACGCATAGCCGCCGGAGTCCCGGCCGAAACGCAGGGTCAGCCCGAACCGAACCGCCGCCAGGCACAGATACGTTCCCAGCGGCAAGAATGTCCAAGCCGCGTGCGTTTGCCGGCCCCAAACAAACCACAGCGGCGGCAGGACGAACAAGTTGAGGAGAAAGATAACTACCCCGAGCAGCAGCGGCAGGTTGCGCGAGAAGGCTGGAAATAGGTTCTTGGAAAAGCCTTCCCACACTTCCTCAAACCCGTGGTACATTCGCACAAAGTAGGTGTGGGAGCCGTCGCCGTACCAAAGGGATTTTCCCAATCGCTTGACGTGCTGGGCGAATTTGACGTCTTCCGCAAGCTGCTGCCGGACTGCCCGGTGGCCGTCGACCTCAAAATAGGTTTCGCGCTTCAGAAACAAAAACGCGCCGTTGGCCGCCGCGAACCAGGGAAATGGAGTGAGACGGATCAGAGGCGTCGGCAGAAACGCGAAAATGACGAAGTATTGAATAGGGATCAGCAGCCGCTCCCAGAAGCCCTGGCAGCGCAGGTCCGGCACCAGCGAAACGACGTCGGCTCCATGCTCTTCTTTGGCCCCCAGCGCCAGCAGCAGGGCGTCCGGCGCAAACACGCAGTCGGCATCGGTCAAGAGCAGGAATTCGCCCTGCGCGGCATTCGCAAGCTGCCAGCAGGCAAACGGCTTGCCGTACCAATCGGGAGGCAGGTTTGCGCCAATCAGCACGCGCAGGCGATGGTCTTGGTCCCGCAGGCGGCACAAAAGGGGATACGTGTCGTCGCCCGAATGGTCGTCCAGCACCAAAACCTCAAAGCGCGGGTAATTTTGGGCCAACAGGGACCGGACGCACGCTTCAATATTCGCTTCTTCATTGCGGGCCGGCACCAGCACGGAAATCAGCGGCAGCTCGCGCTCGCCCGCGACAAAGGCACGCGGCTTGCGGAAACCTAAAAAATTGAGCAGGGCCGTTCCCACCAGCCCTAATGCCGCCGCTGCGACTGCTGCCTGATACCAGAAAAGTAACCCCATTCCAAAGAAGAGCGCCATTGCGCGAATAGTATACCCGCCCGCGCCGCGAACATGCCCGTGGGCTGGTATACTGTTTTCATGCGTCTTGTTTTAGATCCTGCCGAAGAAGCCGCGCATGGAGAATGGCTGCGGGGGACGCCGGGGGCCTACGAGTGGTGGTATTTTGATGCGCTGTCCGACGACGGCGAGTGGGTTCTTTCATGCATCTGGTTTCTTGGCAATCCCTTTTCGCCGTACTACCGCCAATCTGCACTCCGTCAGCCCGTCAGCCCGTGGGAGCAGAACGCGGTTTACTTTGCCTTGTACCGCTTCGGAAAGCTGTACGCTTATCATTTTACGCGCTTTCCTGCCGATGGCATCACGGCACACGAGTCGTTGCCTTTGTGCCTGCGCTTCGGGCCGAACCATCTTTCAGCAATTGAAGGAAAGCAGTGGCGGCTAGGGATTGCTGACGAAAACGCCAACGGCAGGCGTCTCTCGGCCTCGCTTTCGTTCAAGGCACCGCCGCTTGTTCCAGCGGAAGTTCAGGAAATGGTGCTGGACAGCGAGCATTCCTGGCTCCCTGCCGCACCGTTCTGCCGCGTTTCCGGGCAGATTGCGCTGAGCGAGCTTCATAATCCCGGCTGCGAGAGCATCGCGTTCACGGGAACCGGATACCATGACCACAACTGGGGCCGGCTGCCGTTTGACGCCGCCATTCGGGACTGGTACTGGGCAAGGGCGGCGCTTGATGGAGATCGTAGTTTGATTTTGTACCATGTCCGCCCCCATCGCGGCCCGGCAGCGAGCCACCTGCTGCTGTTTGAGCGCGGGCGTCTTCTGCGCCATGATCCCCAAGCGAACGTGAGCCTGAGCAGGCCGGTCTTGAACGGCTTCGGAACTCAGTATGCGTCGCGGCTGACGGCAAGCGGTGCGGGCCTGGATGCTGTATTCCACTTCGGCACACGCCTAGACAGCGCCCCGTTCTATTTGCGCGTTCTTTGCCGCGCCGAA
>CAXTRL010000204.1:0-6629 GCA_964246575.1 uncultured Armatimonadales bacterium | reverse complement strand
GGACGATGAAGGGTCCAGAGACAGAACGGACAAAGCCCCGCAGAAGCAGAGCGCTGTTCTCGCGGGCCGCCTGCGACTCATGGTCCCAATGCACGTTGTAGACATGAAACACGAACCCATTCTCCCGGTCCCGCAGCCGGACCCAGGTGCAGATGCGCGGGTGGCGGCTGCCCCAGCCGAGCGGCCCCGGCGCGTCCGGCGTTTCCGAGAACCAGAACGTGCCGGTGTCCAAGCGCTCAAAACGGGCGGCGCGGTAGAACACCGGGCAGAACTCGCCACCTTCCAGGCCGTCTTCGCGGCCCACGGCGACGCTTTCGTACTCCGGCAGGGCTTGGCGAATGGCGTCAAGTTGGGGCAGCAATGGCTCCTGCAAGCCCAGCACGTCCGGCCCCCATTCCCGCAGCAGTGCGAAAAGCCGCTCTTTCCGCAAGTCCCACCGATGCTCGCCGTCGTCTGGGTTCGCCCAGCGGACATTGAACGTGCCGACTTGGAGCGTGTTATTCCCCAAAAGCGGCCGCCTTCTGCGCCTGCGCGTCGCGGACAACCGGCAGCAGGGCGGCGTCTAAATCAGCGTCCGTGTTTGTCGGCCCCGAAACTTTCGCCAAATGCCAGTGTTCCGTGTGCGATGCCGATTGTCCCGGTTCCAGTGTGGTCAGTGGGCCGAGCGTTTCCAGTTCCTGAAAGGGGCCTTTGGTGAACGTCTCAAAGTTGCACCCCATGTCCGGCAGGACCGCCGGGCCGCCGGGCGCGGGCTGGATCGTGATCACAAACGCCTGCCCGTCGGCAAGGTGAGCGCCCCACCCCTGCGCGTTGTACAAGCCGATCTTTTGCGCCCGGTTGAGGTCATCCTGCGCGGCCAGTGTTAAATACTTGGCTCCCCAGCGCCAGCGCGGGTCAGTCATGTCGGTAAACTTCCACAGCACCAAAGGCCGCGCGGGGACAAGCTCGTCGTCATGCGACACAAACGGTTCCTGCGGCAGCACGACTTTTCCGCCGGGGGCAACAATGCTCAAGGCCCAAACGGACAGCGTGACCGGCCAGACGTTGTGATTTGTCAAAATATGCTCGACTTTGACCGCCGGGCCGGATGGGGCCAGCGTAACGCGCATTTCTTTTTGGATGCCGGTCGTATGTTCGGTCGGATGCGTGAGCCGCAGCGCATCGCCTTCCATCACAGGCGTTCCATAGACGCCTGTGTCCGGGAAGTACGAGCGCGGCATCGCTTCCGGTGCGTGCCACAGCCGGTGTCCGCCGTAAGCCTGCCAGGTGTCGCCGCCGGACTGCCCGCGCGTGTCCGGCAGCACGGCAAACGCATTCGGGCCACCTACAAGGCCGTAGCGAATAATGCGCGGCCCGACCGAAGTGGTGACAACCAGCTCGGCGTCGCCGTTCGCCAGGCGCACGGCATCCCATCCTTCAAATGTTGTTGTTTCTAGTTCCATACGCCCCTAGTTCGCGGCGCTTGGGCTAATCTCCTGCGTCAAAAAAATAGTTTTGCGTTTTGTTGACATCTTGCGTTTACCGTGGTAAACTCCATTATCATCTACCACGGTAAACGGAGACGACGCATGGCAAAAGCACCGCCGAACTTGGGGAAAGTCCAGCTTCAGATTATGCAGATTTTATGGGAGCGCGGCGAAGCGACCGCGCGGGAAATCACCGACGCGCTCAACCTGACCGAACCCATCGCCCATTCCACCACGCAAACCCTGCTCCGCAAGCTGGAAGCCAAAGGGGCAGCGACGCATACGGCCCGTGACCGCGTGTTCATTTTCCGCCCCCTGTCCCGCGAAGCCGACACCCGCGAGTCCGCCGCCCGCGACCTGCTCACCCGCGTCTTCGGCGGCTCGGTTTACGGCCTGGTCTCGCATCTCTTAAAGCACGAAGCCATGTCGGACGACGAGATGAAGCGCCTGCGCGAGATGATTGACGCCGCGCCCCAATCGGAGGACACCCTATGACCGCTTTTGTGCCACGGCTGCTAGTCCTGCTGATCCAATCCACCGGTCTGCTGCTGCTCGGCCTGCTTGCCCTGCGCCTAACTCGCCGCTTCGGCCCTTCCGTGCAGTCATTGGTCGGGCGGGCGTCGTTAGTCGGCGTCGCGCTTTTGCTGCTGCTTGCCCCCCTGACCGGCCATGTCCAGCCGGTAGTGCGTGTGCCGGAACCCACCCCGGTTCGTTCCTCACCGATACGCAGTAATCCGCTTGCGGATACCCTCCCGAAGCGGGAAGGTGAGGAGGTTAGGAGCACAGCCGTAGGGGTGCCGCCTGCCGCGCCCTCTGTCCGCGCCGGTGACGTTCCCGCGCCTGCCGCCAGTATCTCACCCCCTTACACCAACCTACCACCCAAGCCCGTTGCGCCCTCTGAAACTCCTCGCCCTCCCGCTCCGGGAGGGCAGGCACTTGTGCCGGGTGGGTTCCTCTCCATCTCCGCCCTTCTGCTGCTCTGGCTCGGCATCTGCCAATGGCACCTCACGCGCCTGCGCCGCAGCGCACTCGCTATCACCACCGGCCCTGCCGCTACTCTGCTGGCAGAACTCACACCAAACCCGCCGCGCCTGCTTTCGCACCCATCCGTGCATAGCCCGTTTCTGGCAGGCTACCGCCGCCCGGTCATCTTCCTGCCAATGACCTATGCCGCTGACTTTGGAGCCGACGCCCTCCGCGCCATCTTTGTCCACGAACTTGCCCACCGAGACCGATGCGACAACCTTTGGACCCTCGCCGCCCGCCTCTTGACTGCCTTGTTGTGGCCCCAGCCCTTGCTTTGGCTCCTTGTCCGCAAATTGGAACACATCAGCGAAGACGCCTGCGACCAGGCCGTTCTCGCCCGAAGCTGCCCGCCCCGCGCCTACGCCGACTGCCTCTTGTCCCTCGTCACTCGCCCTTCAGGACGCCGCGAACGCGCCCTCAGCGCAGGCGTCGCCCCTTTCCGCTCGTCCATTGGCTGCCGCATCAGCCGCATTCTCACAACTCAAGGAAATCGCCCCATGACACCTATCACGCTCCGCCTTCGGCTCACCGCCGCCGCTCTCACTGTTGCCGCCGCCCTTTGCAGCGCATTTCTCGTTTCATCTGCTCCGGCGCAAACGACTGCACCCATGCCTTCTGTTCCAACCCCCCAGCTTCTGCAATACTGCGCGGAACAAAAACAAGATTTGCAGAACTTGAAAGCAATTGGCTCAGCGATTACTTTATACATACAGGACCACAACGAGCGTATGCCGGATGCCGCGCACTGGATGGACCAGATCGCTTCTTACCACCGCGACCCGAACTTGTTCTTTGATCCCTTCCAGCCCGGCAAACATCGCTACGCCTATGCGTTCAACCGCAACTGTTCCAGTAAAACAATGATGGTCACTCAAGCCCCCGCTGAAACAGTGATTGTCTTTGACAGCACACTTGGAACCAGAAACGCCAGCGATACCGGCCAATCCCTGCGAACAACTCCACCACGCCCCAGCAATTTGCCGTTCTTCGGCAGCAACTATCTATTTATTGATGGGCATCCCAAGTTTTTCCGGCAGGGTGTCCGTCCCTCGTTCTCACTTGAAGGCGGACAGCCGTCTGCGTCTAGCACTTTACTGACCCGTCAAGAAATCCTGCGACACCTGACGGCGGAACTCAGCAAGTACATAGGGGACAAGCCCTTGAAAGTGATGAATAACGCGCCGGTTGACCAAGCAAGCCTCCTTGCCAGTCTGACGCCGGTGCAGGGACCCGGTGTAGTCGTGACATTAACCGACAGCAAAAAAAAGCTTCCCACGTCGATGCCAGTCGGCATGGCTCCGCCGAACATCATCCATGACAGCGACATCAATCAAGTCGTTAATGAGCTGAGAGCCGCCGGAGCCGAAGCTATCGCCGTCAACAATCAGCGGCTTGTCGTGACTAGCGCCATTCGCAGTGCCGGGCCGACCATTCTTGTCAACAACGCGCCGCAGACGCCGCCGTATGTGATCAAGGCCATCGGAGACCCGAAGACGCTCACGTTAGCGATGAACCTACCCGGCGGGGTCGCCACGCAACTGAAAGCGTTTGACCCCGCCATGTTCACCGTTCAACAAGCCACGACTCTGACCCTGCCCGCCTACACCAGCTCCGGCGTGCCGCGCTATGCCCGCCCCGTCGGCAGCGCCGCTTCCATTGCAGACAGACCTCATTTACGGCGTCAAGTTGCCATTACCCTGGACAGCCGGGGACAATATTTCGTAGACGGCAGCCGAATTAATAAAAGCCGAATTGAACCGCGCCTTGCTGACCTAGCCCGCCAGGACTCAAGCCTCACGGCAGTCATCCAAGCAAACGAAAATCAGCCTTATAGCCGCGTAGTGGAATTGGTTGATCTCGTCAAGCAAGCCGGTATTCAGTCTATGCAAATCACCAGGTGGTGAACGGCATTGCAGGGACTTTATTAGCGTCAGGATCGCGGACACTGAGTCCAACAATCTGCTCCGTTAGGTATAACCAGTACATGATAGAAATTACCGTGGAACAGGCGGTTTCGGAGACGGGAAGGCTGCTGGAAGAAGTTGGGCGGGGAGTTCGTCATCGTGCAAGGCGACGCGCCCCTGGCCCGCCTGCTACCGGCGAAGCCGCTCCGTCAGATGGGAAGTGCAGTCGGCATTATTACCTATGTGGCGGAGGACTTTGATGCGCCGCTGGAAGATTAGAAAGCGTCATAGCAGAAAAAGAGGCACCCCAGTTGGGGTGCCTCTTTTTGCATGAGGATTTTTTTGGAGAAGCTACGGCTTTGCAGACGCCGTTGTTTTTTCTAATCCAGGCGCGTTCTCTAAGTTTTCCGCGCTTGTCTCACTGACCAGCCGGCGCTCGGCTTGGCGGCGTTCCAGTTCGGTACGGTCACGGGGCGTCATCAAGCCGGATGGTTCGTAATCGTCATCACCGAAAGAGTGCAGCCATTCCGCAGTGATTATAGGATCCATTATGCTGTCCCCAGTTCTTCCTGATCGGCGACGGCGGCTTCCCAGGCGCTGAGGGCAGACAGCAGGTCGTCTTGCAGGCGGGTGTGGTCGGCGGCGAGGGCAACCATGTCGGCGACGCTGTCGGATGGGCGGGCGAGGCGAACTTCGGTGTCGGCAATGCGCGACTCTAAGACGTTGACGGCGCTTTCGGTGGTGAGGACGCGCTCCCTAGCCCGGACGCGGGCTTTGCTGAGGTCGCGGGCGTTCAAGGTGCTGTGGCCGTTTCCGTTGCCGCTACTAGAGCTGCCATTTCCGTTGGTGCTGGTCGGAGCCGCGCTGTTGGTCTTGGCGGGAGCGGAAGCAGTAGGCTTAGAAGGCGGCGGGGCCTTTCGGGCGGGAAGAGGCACGGGAGCGTTTTGGGACTCACGCCAGGCGGCGTAGGAACCCTCAAAGAGTGTGCCGGAGCCGTGGCCGTCCAGAGCGAGCGTCTTGGTCGTGGTAGCATTGAGCAAATAGCGGTCGTGTGACACGAGTAAGAGCGTGCCTTCGTAGCGGGAAAGCATCTCGGTCAGGGCTTCGCAGGAGGCGATGTCCAGGTGGTTGGTGGGTTCGTCCAAAATTAAGAGGTTGCAGGGTTCCAAGATCATGCGGGCCAAAGCGAGCTTGTTTTTCTCGCCGCCGGACAGCATTCCGACACTTTTGAACACGTCATCGCCCGTGAACAGGAACCGGGCCAAATAATTGCGGGCCTCGGTTTCGGTCATGTCGGCGATGTCGTGGATAGAGTCAATCACGCTTAAGTTTTGGCTGAGGCTGTCGGCGGCGTGCTGGGAAAAGTAGGACACGCGGGCGTTGTGGCCGAGGCCGACCGAGCCGCGCGTCGGCTGCTCCATGCCGAGAATCATCTTGACCAGCGTCGTTTTGCCTGCGCCATTCGGGCCGACAAGTCCGACCCGGTCGCCGCGCTCCACCAGGAAAGACAGGTTATGGAAGAGGGTGCGCTCGCCGTAAGTTTTGGTTAATTCTTCCGAGCGCAGGACTTCGCGGCCAATGCGCCCGGCGGCGTCGGCGTCAAAAAGAGCGCGGACATTGGTTGTGTCTTTAAAGACGCGCTCCACTTTGTCCATGCGCTCGATGCGGGTTTCCATGCGCCCGCGCAGCTTGCTTTGCACCGAGTCGCCGCCCATGTTCTTTTTGATGACGGCCTCTAAACGGGCAATCTCGGCCTGCTGTATATCGTACTGGTCCTGCTGGCGGGCCTGCCGCTCTTCTTTCTGACGCCGGAAATGGCTGTAGTTGCCTTTGTAAGTGGTTAAACGCTGCTGCTCGACATCAGCAATCGTGTCGCAGACGGCGTCTAGGAAGTACCTGTCGTGCGACACCAGCAGCACCGCGCCTTCGTAGCTTTTCAAAAAGCCTTCCAGCCATTCGGTCGCGGCGATGTCCAAATGGTTCGTCGGTTCGTCCAAAATCAAGAGGTCAGGCCGGGCCAGCACGATTTTCGCCAGCGCCAGCCGGGTCTGCTCGCCGCCGGAACACGCGCCGACGCGCTTTGGGTAGTCAGCTTCGGTGATGCCGAGCCGCTCCAAAGTCATCGGCACATCCGTATCGGGCCGGTAGCCGCCTGCCGCTTCAAACGCTTCGCGGGCGTGGCCGTATTCTTCCATCGTGTGTTCCAAAGCGTCGTCGGTTTCCGCCGCCGACA
>CAXTRL010000203.1:0-6670 GCA_964246575.1 uncultured Armatimonadales bacterium | reverse complement strand
CGCTCGGCTTGCTGGGCGGCATATTCCGGCGAGGCACGGTAGGCTGCCGACTTTGCTTCGAAGGCCTCATCCCACCGTTTTCGCACGGCGGATGGCATTTCGGCAGGCTGGGCGGTCACCGAAACGCCGTTAAAGGTGAACGTGAAAGGTGAACGTGACAGGTTCACAGGCTTTTTCCGCCAGGGTGCAGGCTTCCGCACAAGCCCGGTCAATATGGCTGCCGATTTCCGGCGTGTAGATGATCATAGTTTTTGTTTCGCTTTCTTTGCCTGCTTCCACTGCACGAACCGCTCCCGGCTGTCCTGCAAGTCGCTCTCAAGCGGTAGGGCAACGTCCAGCAGCTCCTTGTCGTCCCACTGCATCCATTTGCCTTCGCAGCCGTTGCAAAGCGGGGCGGGTAGGCCCAGCACGAAAAACTCGACCAGGTTCTCTCCGCACACCGCGCATAACTCGTCCGTGCACGGGTCGCAGGTCGACGGCAGATGTCCCGGCAGCGTTTCCGCCCCGATGAGAACGGTTTCGCAGAAGCGGCAGCGGGGCAGCGAATCAATTGCTGGAATGCGCGTCAACGGATATTTCCTTTCTACGGGCGTTTTTTCTGCGGACCATGTGCAGCGACGAAGCTGTTCACCACGCCCGCCCCGAACGCGCCGATGTCGCCGCCGTAGGTTTCTTTGTAAGCGGTCCAGATCCCGCTGCCGGTGAGCGGGGTCAGTTCCAGCGCGTGCAGCACCGCCTCGGCATGTGTCCAATCCGGCGCGGCTTGGACAAGGTGACACAGAACGACAACCGCGCCGGGAACACCTTCCGAAAGGCGCACAATCGCGTTTGTGATGGTTTCAGGCGGCTGACCAGTCATAGAGTCAACCTTTCAGTGTACAGGCCAATGAGCGCATCAGCCAAATCATCGCGTAGTTGCCACGCCTCCCTGGCCGTCAGCAGTATCTCCACCGAAGCGTTGGCGTTGCCGTCATGCTCGGCGCGGACGGGCTTCAACGTGACGCAAACGAGCTTTTCTCCTTGTACAACGTCGCCTACGACAGTTATCAACGTTTTCTGATCCGGCAGCATGTTCTGATCCGGCAGCATGGTCATTCGCAGTTCCCTTTCTCGTAGTTCAGTAGCCGTCTTCCTCGTATTCATGGCCGGCTTCGTCGCTCTCATATGGGAAGTCCACAAAAGTTTCTGCGACTCCCAGTTCGCCAAACCGGCACCGGCAGCCCAGTGGGTGGTAGACGCAGCTCGCGCAGCAGACGCGCTTGCCGTCCGAAGTCTTGCTCAGCTTCGGAACACTTGCCCGGCAGTTCTCACACGTCGGTATGGCAACTCTCCGTTTCTGTAGACAGCGGCGTTTCCGCCATTTGGTGCAGCAGCCGGAGCGCCGCACGGCAGTCGCCCATGGCGCGGTGATCCCCCCAAAGCGGCTGCCAGGTATACGAGCCGTGCCGCTCCGACCACTCGCCGCAGTAGGAAGCGTAGGCTTCCATCAAGCACTCCCAGCGAACCTGCTGGATCCAGTCATTAGCCGCCTGTTTCTCACCCTCTTGCCCGGACATTGAGGCAACTTCGCGCTCCAGGATGCTGCGGTCGAAGGGGGCGTTGTAGACGATGACGGTTCGCCCGGCAACTCCGGTCAAAAGCGTTTTCAGCACCGGCGCAATGCTCGCGAACGCCGGTGCGCCTGCCGCCATAGCGGCGGTGATGCTGTGAATGTCCGTCGCTCCCATTTCGCCCGAAGGCTTGATGAGCGTGTCCAGCGCAGTCGTTCCGTCCGGGCGCAGCACCGCAATTTCCACAAGCTCGCCGTCCAGAGCTGTAGTTTCCGTGTCAAGCACGAGATAATTCGCGCGAGCTACCGTTTCCCGCGCCCAGACAATTGCCGCGTCGCGGTGGCTGAGGTGCCACTCTCGCACCTTAGCTTCACAGCAGTCCGGGCAGACACCGTCTTCTGCACCGAGCTTTTTCTCGTGGTAGGAATAAATGAGCGGCGTCCCTGCGTCCGAGCCGCAGCGCCGGCACGTTCTTTGCGTAAGCCTGCCCTTCTCTAAAGCGGCAAGCTGCGCCGCCGTCGCGGCCTTTTTGGGGATGGCGGCGCCAATGTCGTAGAGGTCGTAGCACCGGGCGCGTCGTCCGCGCCCGTAGGCAATGGTCGCCATGCGGGGGCCAGCCGGTTTCAGGCCGGCTTCCGCAAGCTGCGTTTTCGTTTTGAGATTCGCGGGAACCTGGTCCCACCAGGTGTAGGAAGCGGCTTGTCCCGGCGCCGTCGCGTCACTCATAGCGAGCCTCCCTCATCGTAAACCTCGGCAACCCGCATGATTCGCACGTTCTGCCCGGCCAGCGCCGCCGAAGCCGCTACGCGCTCTCGGTGCATGGGCGTTTCTAGGTAGCGCAGCAGGGATGCCGAGGACCGCAGCACCGGCACCTGCTGCACGCGAGGGGATGTGGCGATAGCCGGCAAGCGGCTTTCTCCAAACAGGCGCTCCGCGCCGGCAGGCGTGAGCCGGATGCCTCGCGCTTTCTTCGTACCGCAAGGTTCCACAAGCCCTGCACCCGCGAGGCCGAGGCAGCGGCGAAACACCGAACTGGTGCTGCTCAGGCCCACACGGTCACCCAGCTCGCGAAACGTCGGCGGGTAGCCTTTGAGGGCTGTCAGATCCGCAATCGCCGTCAAAACCTGGTTGTCTGTCGCCGTCATCACGAAGTCCATCCCTTCGATATCGCAATCATTGAGTCAATATCGCAATCGCCCGGTCGGCATCGGCATCCGTCAGGCCGATCTTGTAGTCGGTGCGAACAAAGCTCGCCGCCGGCGCATCCGGCATGGGATCGTCGTCCAGGATGACGAACTGCTCCGTCCACTTGCCGCGCGTGGTGATGCAAAGCGCAATTTCCTGCCAGCGCGTCGCCCGATGTGCCGGCGGCGCCAGAAAATCGTACAGGTCCGGCGTGATGCCGTCAAAGTCGGCCCGCAGTCCAGCGGCAACGAGCGTTTCAATAAGCTCTTGGGGCTTCAGCATTGTGCGCCACGAAGACGAGACGACGACCGCCGCCCCGGTTTCTTGCCAGATACGGTTGACACGCTCAACGGCTTTTGGGTCGAGGCTGCGCTTCCAATACGATAAGGCATCTTTGATAGCTGCCTGTGCCTCCCTTGCTGGCTTTTCATGATGCCGTTCTTCATGATTGCGTTTTTCATGACTCCACGCCGTTGAGTTCAATACGCCGTCAATATCTAAAAATATCAACTTCACGCAAATAGTCCTTCCATCGCCCGCACTTGGTCCTGCCGGAATACGGCCACTTCCTCAGCTTCGTCGAGCCGCACACGAATGCAGGCCACGCCATTTAAAAAGCCTGTCATGTCCACGGTGCCGCAAACCCACTGATCCCATCCGGCAAACCAAACTTCCACGCGCTGGCCGACAACGAGGGGCATTGCGACTCTCCCATTCCGCATGATGCTGAGGCCATTTACCTGCCTCAGCATCATGCGGCGATGGCACTTACGCGGACTGCTGCTGGAGCAAGGCCGAGTCGCCGGCGGCAACCGGGGCGGCCCCGATCACGACCGTGGAAGACAGGTTCTCCGGTGCGCCCGGCGTGTAAAGATAATCGTCCTGATGCGTTTTTGCCTCACCGCCCACCTGAAGTGTGCCAATAGAGCTGAACGAGATCTCCTGCGGCTGCGTGCCGTCGTCGTTCGGCTTGCGGCTCAAAACGAACTTGAGCGGGTCGGCGCTGTCCTGAACGGCGCTGATCCACTTGGAGACGTCTGCCCCCGCATCGTCTACGGTCGTGACGACCACCGGGGCTGAATTGCCTTCGACAGCGACTTTGTCGCCGTCGGTGAGGGCGAAGGTAAGAGTGATGACTTGGTCATCGGTCACTGTTTGCCGGGCCATAAGTTGAGGTTCCTTTTTGAGTTGAGTTTCACTAAGTTGAGCTTTACTCGGTCGCTGGCGCAAAAGAGAATGTCCAGCCCGCATGAGGTCCAGGAGCGCGTCTTGCTCCGCTTCTTCCAGCTCGTGCAGGTCCATCTCTAAGAGGCGCGAGAAAAATGTAGTCATAGCGTTGTCCTTTTCTATGCGGTCATTTGATTGCCTCTGCCTCACCTCCTTCATGCCGAGAGTTTATGTCAAAAATAAGCGTTGGTTGATGTTGACCGGACATTGCCGCTGAATTAAGCCAGAGGCATTCCGTGCGGGCCTTTGCCCGGTCGGCATATACGGCCTTCGTCACCTTGTGCCAGCCGGTATAAAGCGCGGCGTACAAATCGCAGTCATAGCCCGACAAAACCACCATGCCCTTCAGGTCATGTAAAACTTCGGACAAGGCCACGTGGTCCTGGTCCGTCATCTCAAACTGGTAATCGTCGCGCCCGTCGGCGCGGGTGGACTTGACGTAAGGCGGGTCTACATAAAACAGGGCGTCAAAGCCGTCCATCTGCCGCAAGAGGTGGAGCGCCGGCCTCTGCTCGATGCACACCCCTTGCAGCCGCGCCGTGATGGCCGGGATTACGTCGGGCCAACGCGCCCAGTCATGTGCAGGCGTGGTGAAGCTGCGAATGGTAATCGCCCGAAAGCCGGTGATGAGCGCCAGGCGCTCATCCAAAGCATTTGCATCACCGCAATCCATACCAGCCGCCGCTTGGCTATCTGCGCGTTTGTGCTTGGCCGTCCGGTCCAGGCGTCCGTTGAAGCCGATCTTGCAGGTTTTCGCACTAGCCCCGTTTGTCGAAAAGCCCATCCAGGACCGCACGAGAAGCCGGCGGGACTGCTCGATCACGTCGCCTTTCGCCGCCGGCACAAATGCCGCCTCAAACTCTTCGCGCGAGAACGGGGTCAGCCGGACGACGCGGGCCAGCTCGGCGGACGCCACTGGGTCACGCAGGACACGGAATAAGGTAACGACGTTGCTGTCAAGGTCGTTGATGACCTCGGCGAATGAGCGTGGTTTTGCCAGCAGCACCGACGCTGAACCTGCATATGGCTCGACGTAGATCCGGTGCGCGGGCAGATGCGCCGTAATCCAAGGCGCTAATCTATATTTCCCACCGTGATATCTCAGCGCTGGGCGCGGAATTCTCATATTGCCAACCTTTCCTGGCCGCTTTCCAGCACCAGTCCTGCCACGAGCATGATCAGCACAAGGCGAAACGTCTCCGGCAGGCTGTCCTTTGGGAAAGCCGATGCGCCCTGCGGCATGTCCAGCAGGGAACAAGCCCGCAGCACCGTCCGCGGCGAAAGGCGCATCTCGTTGAACCGGGCCGGCCGGGTTTCCAGGGCAAACGCTGGGCGCTCAGACGCCAAAGACTCAAATGCTAGGCGCTCAGGCTTCGGCGGACCCACTCGGCGCGAGGACATCCGGGTACGGCAATGGCGCTGACCGGAAGCAAGAATAACGCTCATCGGGCGCTCCTTTCCCCACCAGGGATTGCACCGACCACGACGACCGAGGCTTCGCTGCCCGCACTGAGCTTGCCGTTATAAAGCCTTCCCGCCGCAAACACGTCGAAGTTCGCCGACGGCAGCAGCCAGCAGCCCGGCGGAAGCGCAAGAGGGTAGGGGGCATCCGGGCGCGTCAGTTCCTCCACAGCTTCCCGGAGGCCGTCCACCTGGTCGCCACCTGCAAACACGTCGCCTGGGTCCGGCCAGCCGCTTTCTGTCCCGCCTGCCTCCACTGACCGCGCGGCCAGCTTGTTCGTCTGGGCCTCCAAGTAGACGAACGCCTGGGCGCGCGTCACTTTGGGCGGGTTCTCGCAGCGCAGGCGGATCACGCGCTCATGCAGGCGGGTTAGCGTATCCTGCAGCTCTTGCAGCGCAGCAATCTCAGGAGCCGGCAAACCGGTCTGAGACACAGGCGAACGCATGGGATCGACGAACAACATGTCAAGTGCCAAAAGAACCTCCGTTGAAGACTCGCATCTGAAAAATCCTAACTTGAAAATCCTAACTTGAAAATCCTAGTCTGAAAAATCCTAGTCAGCTAACCCTTAAAGTGGTGAATGATGAAAGTGAAAGTGCGTTTTCTACTTTATATAGAAAACAAAAAAAATTTATATAGAGATAAATATAATAGGTATGCGCGTTAAGTTAGGAAAATCATTTTCATCATTCATCATTCACCACTTTCACCCTCGATCTGCTTTTTCATGCCTCGAACTCCTTCATCGCGTCCGGCAGGGGGTAATGCTGTGCTTTCAGCCAGGCCGCGCATTCCGAACCTTTCCCCATCAGGCACGGCTGATTGTGGCCGACGAAGTAAACGCACACGACTGAAGTAAACGCACACGACGTAGCTGTCGGGGTCGCCTTCGCGCCCCTCTACCGTGACCCGCCGGGTGATGTAGGGACTGGGCAGCAGTGCAGTGGCTCTGGCCGCCTCGGCCCTTGTTCGCGCTTCCTCAAATGTCATGGACTGCTTCACCGCTTTCTTCTCTGCTTTCCACTTGCTGTTTTTCTTCTTGCTGTTTTTCTTCCAGCCGCCGCCGAAACTGGTAAAACCGCGTTCGTCCGCGCCCGTCGCGCTGCTTGATCTCAAATGCCCGCGTGATGGCATCCGCCGAGTTTTGAAGCCGTTTTCCGACAGAGTGCGGCTTGAGGTGGACATCTCGCTTGTCTTCTTCCGCCCGAATCATTAAAGCCTTGCACAGCTCGGCGGCATTCATCTC
>CAXTRL010000202.1:0-6678 GCA_964246575.1 uncultured Armatimonadales bacterium | reverse complement strand
GGGGTTGTGGAAAACCCCGGCAGGAAGGTGTCCTTCGGACAAGGACAACCGCGAACGACGGACAATTCTTCATCCGAAGGATGCTTCTTTGCCGGGGTTTTCTACAACCCCGGCACACCTAATCTTTGCGCGGCGGCTCGGCCCGGTCAGACAGGCGAATTGTCACGGCAGCCAAGGCGTCCGACATTTCTTGAGCGGTCACGGGAACATTGCCGTTTTTAGTAATCAAAGGCGAGCTTTTAGGCAGGAAGCCGCCGGCGACAAGATGGGCCAGCGCCCGGTGCTGAACAGGACTTGCAGCGGGTGCGAGTCGTGCAGGCATGGGAAAAGTCTGGGCGTGAAGCGGCTTGCGGCCCGCTTCAATGTAGGAAACAAAGCGGTCCAGGGCAACGGCAAGCTCATAGCGCGTGACGGGCGCATCCCCCCGAAAACGGCCGTCCGGCGTGGTTCCCATGATGTTTTCATGCACGACGCGCTTGACGGAACTTCCGGCCCAATGCCCCGGCGGCAGGTCACGCGGCGCAGCAGTCGGCGCGGCAAAGACAGCCGCCGGAAGCAGGGCCAGAAGAACGGCGAAGAACGAAGTTTTAGGAGATTGCATGGGAGAAAATCGCATAGAAAAATTACGCCATCGCCAGCAGGTCTTCAGTGATGCCGCGCCGCTGCTCCAAAGCTTTGCCCGTGCCGATGGCGACGCAGGAAAGGGGATCATCAGCCACATACGTCGGGACATTGGAAGTTTCAGCGATCAGCACGTCCAGGCCGCGCAGAAGCGCGGTGCCGCCCGTCAGGAAAATGCCGCGTTCAATGATGTCGGATGACAACTCAGGAGGCGTTTTTTCCAAAACATTCTTGACCCGCCCGACAATCTGACTGATCGGCTCGGCCATGCACTCGCGGATCTCCTGCGAGGTCACTTCCACGGTCTGCGGCAGCCCGGTCAGCAGGTCACGCCCGCGCACTTCCATTGTCTGCTCTTCGCGCTGGGGGACAGCGCTGCCGATAGCGATTTTGATTTCTTCAGCCGTCCGGTCCCCAATCAAGAGATTGAAGTTTGTGCGGACATGGCGGATAATCACGTCATCAAGCTTCATGCCGCCAATCCGCAAGCTGCGCGACAGCACGATGCCGTCCAAAGACAGCACGGCAATATCCGTGGTGCCGCCGCCGATGTCCACCACCATGTTGCCGCCCGGCGCATCAATCGGCAGCCCGGCGCCGATGGCGGCCGCCATCGGCTCTTCAATGGTCAAGGCTTCCCCGGCCCCGGCTGCAAGCGCCGCCTGCTTGACCGCTCGCTGCTCCACGCTGGTCACGCCGGACGGCACAGCCAGCAGAACGCGCGGCTTGAACAAGCGCTTAACGCCGCAGACTTTATGCAGAATATGCACTAAAAGCCGCTGGGTAGTCGTGTAATCGGCAATCACGCCGTCGGTCATCGGGCGCACGGCGACGATGTTATTTGGGGTCCGCCCAACCATTTCCCGCGCCTTTTCGCCGATTTCGATGACCCGCCGCGTGTTGATGTTCATCGCGACCACCGACGGCTCGCGCATCACAATTCCCCGCCCATGCACATAAACCAGAACATTTGCAGTCCCGAGATCAATCCCAATATCCTGGCTAAAACGCATTAAGCTGCTGCTCCCGCACGCACTCGCGGGCTTGCTCCATTTGAACTTGTTTCGTTTGAGCTTGTTCCACTGGAAACGACTTCCCCGCCGACGCGCTCGATGTCCGCGCCGACGCCGCGCAGCTTGGCTTCGAACCCTTCATAGCCCCGGTCCAAGTAGTGAATGCCGCTGACTTCAGTGGTTCCTTCTGCGGCGAGGCCGGCCAAAATCAGCGCCGCCGTCGCCCGCAGGTCGGAGCCAGCCACTGGAGCGCTGGTCAGGCGCGGAACGCCGTCAATAATGGCGGCGTTCGCTTCGGTCTTGATCTTGGCTCCCATTCGCGACAGCTCATTGATATACTTGAAGCGCCGTTCAAACATAGTTTCGGTAATGGTGGAAGTTCCCGACGCCAGCGTCAGCAGGGCGGCGAACTGGGGCTGAACATCGGTCGGAAAGCCGGGGTATGGGCTGGACGTGATACGAATCGCGTTCAATGTCTGGTTCTTCGGTACGCGCACCCGGACGCCGTCATCGCTGAAGCTGATTTGAGCGCCGGCTTCCGCCAGCTTGCGCGTGATTGGCTGGACATGGTCTTCCACTGCGCCTTGGATAAACAAATCGCCCTGGGTAATCGCGGCGGCGACCGCAAACGTCCCCGCTTCAATCCGGTCCGTGTCCATACGGTACTCGGCCCCGTGCAGCGCTTTGACGCCTTCAATTGTGATGTCTTTGGTGCCGGCCCCACGCACTTTGCCGCCCATCAAATTGATGATGTCCGCGATGGCGACCACATCCGGCTCCTGCGCGGCATTAGAAATTGTGGTGATGCCGCTGCCGAGCGCCGCTGCCGTCATCAGGTGCGCCGTCGCGCCGACTGAGCTGCGGTCTAGGTAGATGTCCGCGCCGCGCAAGCCATTCGGGATGACCGCCTGCACAAATCCATGCTCCACAGTGGTCTTGGCCCCAAGCCGCTCCAGCCCTTTGATATGATAATCTACGGGCCGTGCGCCGATGTCGCAGCCGCCGGGCAGCGCGACGCGGGCCTGTCCGAACCGGGCCAGCAGCGGTCCCAGCACGCCGAACGACGCCCGCATTTTCTGGATCAGCTCGTAAGGCGCTTCAGAAGTCACGAGGGTAGTTGCATCCAGCACGACCGTGTTGCCGGAAAAATCGGCTTTAACGCCCAGATGCCGAAGAATATCGAGGAGGATCAAAACATCGCTGATGCGGGGGACATTGGTCAAAACAGTTTGGCCCGTAGCGGGCAAAAGGGCGGCGGCAAGCACGGCCACCGTGGCGTTCTTGCTGCCGCTTAAGCGCACTTCGCCGGAAAGGCGAGAGCCGCCGACGGTTCGTATTTTCTGCAAATGCGGTTCCTCCTGCCTGGGGCGCGTGTCGCCGGCGGCGCGTAATCACTCGTGCGAAGATTGTTTTCAGACAGAAATGGGGACATGCCGAATGGATACCGGCTTTCTTGAACTTGCAGTATACAAGGATTAGGGAAAATTGTCAAGGCACACACAACCCGTAGGGGTGCTTAGGCTCCCGGCACTGGAAGTGCCGGGCTACTCTTAAATGAAAGTGTCTGCGACACTGGAGACCAACTTCTGGAGACCAACTTACGGTTGCTGGCATTTAGTCCCGTAGAGACTTTTACTTAAAAGTAGCCCGGCACTTCCAGTGCCGGGCACGTCGGCTCTACGGAAACTCACGGAGCAGACCGGCGGCGTTTCGGGCGGCATCTTTGTTGTCGGACTTTTGCGCGGCTTCCCATTCTGCCCGGCCTTCCTGAGTTTGCCCCGACTGGTAAAGCGCCAGCCCCAGCGTGTTCATCGCGTCGCCGGACTGCGGCTCTAATGTCAGCGCGGCCCGCGCTTCCCGTTTTGCTTCTTCCAGTCGGTTCAAGCGCAGCAGGGCGCGGGCGAGCAGAAAGCGGCTTGTCACCCGGTCCGCTTGCAGGCCCAGAACGATCTGGAACTCGGCGACCGCCGCTTCGTCCTGCCCGTCCGCCAGAAGCAGGCGGCCCATCGCTTCTTCACCATCGGCAGTCTGCGGGTACAAGCGCAGAATTTCGCGGAACTGCTGAACGGCGACTTTGCGCCCGGCGAACTGACGCAGTGGATTTTCCAGGTTCAGAAGAGATTGGGCCGGATTGTCAGAAGAGTGCACGGTCAGCTTTAAGTCGGCCAGCCCTGAAGCAGTCTGTCCTAGCTTGTCTTCTACTAAACCGCGCGTCGCGTAGGCAGGGATGTATGCTGGATCATATTCAATGGTTTTAGCGCACTCCTTGATGCTTTCTTGGAGACGCCCTTCCTGCAACAGCACACTGGCAAGGTTGTGGTGTGCGAAGGCGTCGCTGTGGTCGTCTTCCAGCGCTTTACGGAACTCGTATTCTGCCTGCTTCCACTGCTGCCGACCAAAATACACAGCACCGAGGTTGTTGTGAACCCAGCCGTTTTCGGAGTCAAGCTTCAGCGCCCGTTTGTATTCTTCCACGGCCTCGTCGCCCAAAGCTTTGTCATCGAGGATTCTGCCCAGATTAGTGTGGGCCTCAATTGAGTCTGGGTCGAGGTGCAGAGCGGTTTGAACTTCCTGCAATGCTTCCACTTTCTGCTTAGCATGAAACAGCGCAAGGGATAGATTGTTATGAGCCGATGCTTCATTAGGATAATTACGCACTTGTTCCCGGCAGCGCTGGACTTCTAAGTCAAAGACATTAAGCAGTGGCGCATTCGGAGCCGCCGGCGTGAGCAGGTAACGGTCCAGCATTCCCTGCGCTTCCGCCGCCAAGTTTGGGTCACGGCTTTCGGCTAAATGTCGCCACAGGCGCCGGGCGTCTTCCTCGCGCCCGCTGCGGTACAGCGCCAGCCCAAGCGTCAGAACGTCGTCCGTAGCGGCGGGGTCCTGCCGAACGGCTTCCTGAAGCTGAGGCACGGCGTCCGACGCCTTGCCCAGCGCTAAAAGCAGGCTGCCCAGCCCGAAATGGGCGGATGCATTGCCGGGGTCCAGCTTCAGAGCTTCCCCATATTCTGCGGCTGCTTCCGGCCTGCCGAGCTTCGCCAGCCGGTCGGCTTCCGCCAAGTGAGCGTGGATCAAAGCGGGCCGGAGCGCCGCTTTAAGCGCGGGACGCAGGCGAATAGCCTGCTGGTACTGCAAGATGCCTGCCGAAGCCGCGCCGGTTTCGACCAGAAGATGGGCCAAATTGGCATGGACTTCGGCAAACGGAAATCGTAAGGCCAGCGTCTTCTGCGCGGCGGTAAGCTGCCCTTCCAGCGCGACCTTCTGCGTTGCTAGAGCGTCGGCCTGCGGCGTGCTGAGCGTGGGGTCCTGCCGCTGCACCCCAAAGATTTGCTGCTGAATGGCATCGGTTTGGGACTGCAAGGCTGCGCTTTGAGACGCCACGGCGTCAAAGCTCGGCTCGCTTTTGAGAAGCGGCAGGTAAGCGGCGATGGCGTCTTTGACCTGCCCGCGTCCCATCAAAACGGCGGCGGCGTCCATGCGGATCAAAAGCTGCTGGAGCGTGATTTCCTGCGCGGTGCGCGTCTCCTCATCGGCAGTCGGCGCGGCGTTCTGCGGAACCGGCGCAGCCCCGGCGTTCAGCGGAGCCGGAGCCGAGGAAAGGTCACGCGGGCCAGTGGCCGAGGGCGCTCCCTGCCCCCAGCAGGGCATCAAAGAAACGGAAAGCGAAGATAGGAAAAAGCCAAGTGCGGCAGTGGTTCTTTTGATCTGCATAGTCATCGTACTCCATGCTAAAAAGAATAGGAAAAAGAAAATGGTGATTGCACTATAACGCGGCTTTGGCGAATTGTCAAGGGGAAAACAAAAGAAGCAGAAAAAATTTTGGGGAAGGCGGCAGACAAGAAAAGACCCGACGGGAGGCGGCAGGTTCGTCGGGTCGTACTTCTTTTCTTGGCATAAACTTTAGAGCATCTAAAGAGTATTGAAAGCGGCGCAATGCGCCGGGGGGTGTATTATTTTGCGTTATTTGATTGTGTTTGTAGTTGCTGCTCCGCAGTTTCTTACACCCATATCTTCGGCACTGCCGGACAGCCCATTCACTGCCAGAGTTACCAGGTTTACGGGTGTTTCTACTGACGGGAAGTTTACTGATGCGTCATTTGCTGGGTGCAGCCGGTCGCAAGCGATGTTTCCCGGCCCGCGCCCGCTTCTTTGCCGCCCGCCACCAGCGCGAGGCCGCCGGGAAATACGAGCAAGGCCTGGTCATGGCTGCCGAACAGCACGGGCGGCTCTGGGGTAAACACCTGCGTTTTGGGGTCGTACACTTCGGCGCTGGTTGTCGTCGCCGCTTCCGGCACACTCCAGCCGCCGGACAGCAACACCCGGCCATCCGGCAATGCCGCCGCCGAGTGGGCCATGCGCGGCGAGACTAGCGGCGATGGCAGCACCCGAAACGTCTCAGTCTTGGGATCAAACAGCTCGGCCTGCGCCGGCTCCCCCGCCCCATTCTGGCCGCCGGCAATCAGCGCCGTGCCGTCCGGCAGCAGCGTTGCCGTGGGCCGGTCCCGCGCAAACGCCATTGGGCTGTGCGTCAGGTGAAACTGCCCGGTTGACGGATCATAAACCTCCGCCGACGCCAGGGGGACACCAGGACGGCGCACAAACCAGTGCGTTCCGCCGACCACCAGAACGCGCCCGTCGGCCAGCCGCACGGCGTCCTGTCCGAAGCGGTCCTGGGCCAACGAGCCGGTAGGGGTAAACGTCTGCGTCTGCGGGTCGTAAATCTCTGCCAATGCCTGCGTGCGTCCCCGGTGGGTGTTGAAGCCGCCGGCAAGGAGTATCCTGCCGTCCGTGAGGGTTGTCGCCGTGAACAGCTCGCGCGGCGTGTGGAGCCGCGCCGGCAGCAGGTGAAACGTCTGCGTCTTCGGGTCGAACAACTCGGCGGTGTCCAAAGAACCTAAAACCGTGTTGTAGCCGCCCGAAATCAAGACCTGCTCGTCCGGCAGCAGCGACGCCGGCGCGAAGTCGCGCGGCACGTTCAGCCGCCCTTTGACGGGCAGGAAGCGGCGCGTGGCCGGGTCAAACTCATCGGCAGAAGCGACGCAGC
>CAXTRL010000201.1:0-6698 GCA_964246575.1 uncultured Armatimonadales bacterium | reverse complement strand
CTGCAAATCCTGCCAGCTCTCGTGCTGTTTTTTCTGCCATTTGCTGCCTCTTTTATTTTGACTTTTGCTTTGAGCTTTACAGCGATTTACCCCAGTGCCTGCTTGGCGCAAACTCTACGGGTCCGGCGGCTCTCGGTCGGCGAAGATGTCGGCAAGCTCTCCCGCCGCCGTCAAGCGGGCTAGGCCGATTTCGTACAGCTCCAGTCCAACAGCGACCGCAACCAGGGACAGGCCAAACAGCAGCAGCAGTATCCCTACGGCGCTCAGACGGGTCTCCCGCGCCGACAAAATGACCGACAAAACGGTTCCCACAAAAGCGAGCAGAGCCACCGACAGCAGGGCGCTTGCGCCCCACATCAGCGTAATCCGGCGGTGGTACAGGCCAAGCTGACGCTTCAAGCTGTGCCGACGGTCGTGGCTCGTCGCCGGCAGGCGGAACTCGGCGGTCATCCGCCGCATCTGGTCCGACATGCTGCTGTATTTGCCGGTGTAGCCCGACAGCAAAATCGCCGTGGTGGAAATGAGACCGACCGGGGCAATGACGGTTCCCAGCAGGCCCGCCAGGTTGGATGCTTGAGACAAAGTCGTGGACGGCATAGATTCTCCAAAGAAGCAGAACGCGGGGACTACTAGGGGTTCCCGCCATGAATGTTCCCGCCATGAATGGCAGGTCTAACGGCGAAGACGCCAACCGGTCTGTGACCGGAAGACAACGACCCGACTGTGACAATCTTTCGCACACCGTGCGGTTGGCGTCTGCGCCTCTAGACCTGCCATTCATGGCGGGGCACTTGCGGGGGATATTCACGGTAGAGTTTTCCGTCACGCAGGATAAATCGTCAGCAGCGTGACTTCCGGCGGGCAGCAGAACCGCATCTGCGGACCCATCATGCCGACGCCGCGCGACGTGTAGACACGGTGATTCTCGGCCTGCTGCAAGCCTTCCGGGTACTTTGCGCCGTATTCCGGGCAGTGCAGCGGCGGCAGGCCGGGAATACGAATTTGCCCGGCATGAGAATGGCCCGACATCTGAAGCGCAAACCCGAGCGGCGCTTCGTCGGCATAGTCCGGCTCATGGACCAGCAGCAGCTTAAGCGAGTCGGCAGGCACACCGGCCATCGCCTGGACCGGGTTGATGGCGAACACGGAGCGCGATTCCATGCCGACGAGCCAGACGCCCGCAACGCCCGGCATCGGGACCGACCGGTTCCGAAGAACCTGAAACCCGGCGCCTTTCAATGCTCCTGCGACTTCCGCCGACTGGCCGTTTGGGTAGTCATGGTTACCGAGAACGGCGAAAACGCCGCGTGGGGCCGCTTTCAGGGGAGAAAGCGCATGGGCGCTGGCTGCGGCCCATTCGACGCCCTGACCGCTGGAAATATAATCGCCGGTCAAGAAAACAATGTCAGGCCGCAGCGCCAGCAGCATCCGGGCCGCAAGGGCGGTGCGTGCCACCGAGCGGTTGTCCTGACAGTGCAGGTCCGACAACTGCCCGATTTTCAGCCCGGCGGCGGAGCGGGGCCAGCCGTCAATCTGGATGTCGTGCCGGGCGATTTTCGGGTGGGCCGGCTCGATCTCGTAAGCATAGCCCGATGTGCCGAGGCCCGTCACCGCTGCGGCGGCTCCAATCTTCAGAAAGCGGCGGCGGCTCGGCGACTGCACAGCGCCCATTCTGCGTACTCTTTTGGTTGTCATTCTGCTGCTAACTCTCGGCTGCGTGCCAGAGCGAACACAAAGCACAGGCTCATCACGATTCCCGCACACCAATAGGGCGCAGACGGGCCGACGTTTTTGTACAAGTACCCTGCCGCCGCCGGGCCGGTCGCCCGCGCCAGGCTGTCAAACGACGCCGAGAGTCCCAGCGCCGCTCCCTGGGCAGTCGCCCGCTTAGACACCAGCGCCCGCAGCGACGGCGCGTTCAGGCCGCTGCCGATGGAAATCGGAACCATCGGGCCAATCAAAAGAATGGACAAAAGCGGGGCCAGCGGAAAGCACAAAAAGCCGAGCGCCATCAGCCCGATTCCGACCACGATCAGCCGTGCTTCTCCGTACTTCTTGACCAGCGGCCGGATGAGGCCGCCTTGAATCACGACAATCAGCGCCCCGATATAGGCGAACACGCCGCCCGCCGCCGCGATGCTTTGCCGGGGGCTGAGGCCCGGCTCCAAATGCTGCTTCAAGTAAACCGTAAACGTGCCTTCCAAGTTGCCGAACGCGAACGTGACGGCGAAAGTCAGCAGATACAAAAAGCCGATTGGCCCGGTGATAGCCCTCAGCATCGTTTGGAGACGCGGCCCGAACCCCGCCGGCGCTTTCGCCGCCGTGCCTGGGGAACGCGCCGGTTCCGGCAGGAACCGGGCGATGTAAATCAAGTTAATCAGCGCCAAAACCGCCGAAAAGTACAGCGGCCAGGCCAGCCCAATCTGGCCGATCAAGCCGCCCAAAGCGGGGCCGAGAATGAAGCCGACCCCGAATGCTGCCCCCAAGTAGCCCAGCCCCATCGCCCGCAGATGCGGCGGCGTGATGTCTGCGGCATACGCCTGGGCGACCGAAAGCGACGCCGACGAGAAGATGCCCGCGAGTATCCGCGCGGCAAACTGCCCGGCTATGGTATGCTCGGACAGCCCGAACAGCGTGTAAAAAACGGCGTCTCCAATCAGCGACCCAATCAAAATCGGCTTCCGCCCGACTTTATCGGACAGGCTGCCCCAAAGCGGCGCGAAGAGGAACTGCATCAGCGCGTAGCTTGCGCCGAGCCAGCCGCCGTACTCGCCGATGCGTGGGTCCTGAGCATTGGCAAGATGCAGCCCGCGCTGGACATATTCAGGAATCAGTGGGATAATGATGCTGAAGCCCAGCACGTCGATCATCACGGCAAGCGCCAGCAGCGCCAGCGTGATGTGCATCCGGCGGTCTTCAGGACTGAGCGCCTTTTTTGGTTCGGTCGGTTTGGTTTCAGGAGCAGGTTCGGCCATGAAAAGCTTTGTTTCTCAAAATCTGTCTTTGCTAAAGTTTCAGTGTATTATACCCGGTCTGCTCGCCTAGCCCAAAAACTCTTTTGCAAAGGAAGGATTCTCGCAGGGAAGCGCGGAACGTCTGCTCGTCATCAGCCCGGTCTCTCTTTTCCTAACTTTATCCCTTAAGAGGAGCGCAATTTTTATGGCTATTCCCGACAATGACCCTTCTCTCACCCCCTCTGCGGCCCCGCGCCCTTCCTGGGAAACCGCCCGGCCCATCCAGCGTTCCACGCCGGCCTTGCAGCGCCCAGCACCGGCTCCGACTTATATGCCTTCCGCCGCACCGGCCTATACGCCGCCTGCTACGGCAGCGTATCAAGCGCCGGCGTACCAGCCGCCCACAGACTTGGAGGAGAATGTCAAGTACGATCTTGCCGGCAACGCCATTCCCAGCAGCAGTGCCACGGCAAGCCCCATGACAGCGGCGATGGCTCCGCCTGCGCCGTTCGGCTACTCAGCGGGCCAAGCGGCAGGAAGCTGGCCGCCGCCGGTCGGCGGCGCCGGGTACGGCGCACAGGCATACCGGAACAATTCCGGGGAGCAAAGCCATCTGCCGCCTGAGCTTGAGCGGCTGCGCTGGCACTGGGGCGCGTTTTTCTTTCCTATTTTGTGGACGAAAAAGCATGGCCTGACCACGGTCGCGTCCATGCTGACCGGCGGCCTGGTGTTTCTGCGGCTCCTGCGTATGGTATTCATGGCGATTGATCCCATGCTTTATCTCGGCATTTGCATATTTTACGGCGTCGCATACTTTGGCCTGCAAGTCTACGGCGGCTTGAACGGGCATAAGATCGGCTGGCGCAACCGGCATTTTCCGGGCGGCGTGGAAGAATACTTCAAAGTGCAGTCGGCGTGGATGTGGTGGGGCTTCGGCATCAATATCTTTCTGGTGCCGCTGCTGTACTTCGGCATCTTCGCCGCAATCATTGCGGCTGCACTTTCCGGACATCATTCCAATTCCGGCAGTTATGGCAACGGCGGCTACGGGAGCGGGTATCACCGCCACTACGACAGCGCTTATGGCAGTGGCAGCAGCAGCGACAACACTAACAGCTCCGGGCAATAGGAAACGGATTGTGACGAAGAGCTTGTCCGGCAGAGGCTTTGGCTTCCGCCGGAAGCGGCTTAATTAACAACTGGTTGACAAAAAGCGCTGAGTCCTTTACAATAGGATTCTATGAACACACGCTTTTTTCACTTGTGCGCGGGGCTGACTGCCGCCGCGCTTATTTTGCCGGTCTCGCTTGCCCATGCTCAGGGTCTCCCGCCGCCGCCGCCGCCGATTGGGCCGGGCGCAAACGCGCCGCAGAACCCGGCCCCGCCGCAGGTTCAGTTCCCGCAGGAGGATCCGGCGCTGAACCCGACCCTGCCCCCAGCAGTTTCCGCCGGGCCGGTGCGAATCGCCGTGGACGCTGCGGCCAAGCGCCATGACATCAGCCCGCTGATTTACTGCGTTTCTTCGGCGACGCCGGCGCAGCTTGCGGCCCTCAACACGACGCTCTACCCGCGCCAGGTCGGGCCGGGCTTGACGACGTTCCGCTCGGTGCAGCCCCCGTTTCTCAGCCGCGTCTTCAGTTCCGACACGTCGCCGGAAACGCAGGTGCTTCGCAACCAGTCAACGCGCTTCCTGTGGGACCCGCGCTACGCCGGCTCCAAGAGCCGAGTGACTGGGAATGCGGCAGCGCTCATTCCGCTTCTCCAAAGCCGCCTCAGCGCCTATCCTGCCGGCACAAAGGCGGGGATCACGAACTACAGTTGGGGCGCGGAGAATTCAATCGGCGGAGCGACCGCGCAGGCGGACGCTTTGGGGATTTTTGGGCGCGAGGGCCTCGGCATCGCGACCCGCACCGCACCGGACCCGGCGACGCCGATATTTAAGGCGATGCAGATGTACCGCAGCTACGACGGCCATAACGCGGCGTTCGGCTCCATCAGCGTTGCCGATACGGTTCCGAACTCAGACGAGCTTTCGTCGTTCGCTTCCGTGCGCCGCTCCGACGGAGCGCTGACAATCATGGTCATCAACAAAGCGGCAGGGCAGCCGACGCCAGTGTCGCTGTCCGTGTCGCATTTCGCCGCAACTACGGCGCAGGTGTGGCAGCTCACGGGCGCGAATACCATCACGCACCTGCCAAACGCCGCTTTCAGCAGCGGCAGCCTGACGACAGACCTGCCCGCACAAAGCATCACTCTGTTTGTGGTGCCGGCACAAAAGACGCGCTGAAGCCCCCGCCCCCAGCCCCTCCCCCGCGATGGGAGAGGGAAGCAGGAGAAGAACAGCATAGTAGAGGCTGAAAGTCCTCTGTCATCTTTTCCTACATCTGACTCCCCTCTCCCGCTTGCGGGGGAGGGGCTGGGGGTGGGGGCTTCTTTACAGCCCCATCTCCGCCTTCACTTCGCCGAACATCTGGACGGCAAACGCTAAATCGGCCTGCGAATGCGCCGCCGAAATTTGGGTGCGGATACGCGCCTTGCCCTGCGGCACGACAGGATACGAAAAGCCGACAACATAGACGCCTTTCGCCAGCATCGCTTCCGACACGCGCCCTGCTAAAGCCGCATCGCCCAGCATGACCGGCACAATCGGATGCTCGCCGGGCAGCAGCGTGTAGCCAAGCGCCGTCATGCCCTCGCGGAAGAAGCGCGTGTTAGCTTCTAATTTGTCGCGCAGCTCCGTCGATTCCGATAGCATTTCTAAAACGGCCAGCGACGCGGCGGCAATCGGCGGCGCGAGCGTGTTGGAAAACAGATACGGGCGGGAGCACTGGCGCAGCAGCGAGACCACTTCTTTGCGCCCGCTGGTGTAGCCGCCGCTGGCCCCACCCAGCGCCTTGCCAAGCGTCCCGGTCAAAATGTCAACGTGGCCTAAGACGTTCCGGTACTCGTGCGTTCCGCGCCCGGTCTTGCCGAGAAAACCCGTTGCGTGGCAGTCGTCAATCATCACCAGGGCGTCGTAGCGCTCGGCCAAGTCGCAGATGCTTTGCAGGTCGGCAATTGTCCCGTCCATTGAAAACACGCCGTCGGTGGCGATCAGCCGGGTCCGTGCGCCCGCCGATTCCTGCAACCGTGCTTCCAATTCCGCCATGTCGTTGTGGGCATAGCGCAGCCGCTGGGCCTTACACAGCCGAATGCCGTCAATAATGCTGGCATGGTTCAGCGCGTCCGAAATGACCGCGTCGTCCGGCCCCAGCAGCGTCTCAAAAAGGCCGCCGTTGGCGTCAAAGCAGCTTCCATACAAAATCGTGTCTTCCGTGCCGAGAAACTCGGAGAGCTTGGCTTCGAGCTGCTTGTGAATGCCCTGCGTCCCGCAAATAAAGCGCACTGACGCCATGCCAAAGCCCCATTCGTCGAGTGCCGCCCGCGCCGCCGCCAGCACCGCCGGATGCTCCGCCAATCCAAGATAGTTGTTGGCGCACAAATTGAGGACTTCCGGCCCGCTGCCGACCCGGACGTGGCTGTCCTGCGGCGTCATAATCACGCGCTCGTTCTTGAACAAGCCGGCATCCTGAATGCCGCCCAGTTCTTCCGTCAATCGCTCTCTAATCGCTCCGTACATGTATCTTATTTCCTTTAAAGCCGACCGAAGGACGCAAGGAAATGATTCCTCTCGCTACGCAGATCTGTCCTTCGGACGAAGAATAGTCAATAACAACCAGTCTTCCGTCCGAAGGACGACTTTAT
>CAXTRL010000200.1:0-6743 GCA_964246575.1 uncultured Armatimonadales bacterium | reverse complement strand
CTGCGGCTCTTTCTGCACGAGCATAACATCAACAAACTAAATTAGACCACTACCTATTTTTCATGTCGTTAAGCTCATAGAGGGAACGGCTCTTCCTACGCTTCATGTTAATTTGCCTTCTGTTCTCTCTTTATATTACGGCGGTGCTGATCTACCGATTCAGAACGGTAGCAAGCTAATTCTATTTTTACAGCCTGGGACTGGCGGGAGCTTAGTTCCCACAGATGGAACAGTCCCATTTGTGCCATTAACAGATGAAGCAACTGCATCAGAAAGTTATCTCGGTAGCGTTGAGGAAAATGTTTACTCTTTAATGCTTGCATCATGCTCTAATCCGAATGTACGCCGAGCAAACACTTATATCCTCCGCACCGTCGTTAATCCTATAATCGTAGGAAAATTGTTTTATTACATTAATGACCCAAACCTATATACACGGGATAATGTTTTGACCTGTATGGCTACAAACCAGCAAGTGACAGCTATCCCCCGCATTGCGGCGCTCGACACGATGATGGAAGCGGGGGGCGGAGGCGCTCAATCGGCAATAGCGTTTAACAGCTATCATACCTCTGACGCTTTGCCGTACCTCAATCCACTCATTTTTTCTGCCGCCTACTACACACGCCTCAACACAATATTTGCTATTGATCGCCTAGCTAACCGTTCAAGTATACCTTACCTTATGCTTGCTGTTCGTGACCCTGATGGGCAAGGTATTATTCAACAGAGCGCTTACGGGATGTTGCATCAACTTATTCCTTCACTTGGCGAGGCATATGGAAGCGGCTATTTTGCACAACACCATACAAAAGAAACGTCGAAGCTTTATTCTTGGTGGAGCGACGAACTGCTTGGCAAGCACCTGAAGCCAGGCGAACATCTCGAACTTCCGACAACCATTCCCAATGTACCTGCGCTGCTGAACCCTCTGCTGTTCCTTCCCGACACGAACACACGCCGGATTATCGCCTTCAAGCTGTCTCAAACCGGCAACGCGAGTTCTATACCTTATCTGGTCCTTGCTTTGCAGGACCCCGATACGGAAGTTGCCTTCACTGCTTACAAAACTTTGCATCGCCTCATCCCTACGCTCGGAAGTCCGAAAAGCCAAGCAGACTTCACTGCTAATCCTGTGGCGATAAGCCAACCAGTTTATAATTGGTGGCAGGATGAATTGCTTGGAAAGCATCTGCCGAAGTAGCTTGGGCAGATTTCAGCAACGGTCAAACATATTGCCGCCTGCTCCAAACGGAGCAGGCGGCTTTTTGCTTGACAAACCCCCGCCGGAACGCTTATACTAAACCTAATCTTTCTCTTTTTGGAGGCATCCCAATTTGGCGTATCAAGTGACACTTATTCGCGGCGACGGCACCGGGCCGGAGCTGGTGGAAGCGACCCGGCGGGTTCTTGAAGGCACCGGCGTCGCGTTTGAATGGGACGTGGTGGAAGCGGGCGTGGACATTATGGAAACGGCAGGCACGCCGCTGCCGGACAATGTGCTGGCCTCCATCCGCAAAAACAAGATCGCGCTTAAAGGCCCGATTACGACCCCCATCGGCACGGGCTTTCGCTCGGTCAATGTTGCGCTTCGCAAAGAACTGGATTTGTATGCGTGCATCCGGCCCTGCAAATCGTATGTCGGCGTCCGCTCCCGCTACTCCGATGTGGACTTGGTGATTGTCCGCGAAAACACCGAAGACCTCTATGCGGGCGTCGAGTACCCCGTAGACAGCGCAGAAGCTGGGCAGATCATCGGCATGGCGGGCGGGAAGATTCGGCAGGACTCGGCCATTTCCATCAAGCCGATTTCCCGCACCGGCTCGCGCCAGATCGTCAAAGCGGCGTTTGATTATGCCGTCGAGAACGGGCGCAAAAAAGTCACGGCGGTCGCCAAAGCCAACATTATGAAGTACACGGACGGCCTGTTTTACGAAATCGCCCGCGAAGTGGCCAAAGAATACGAAGGCCAAGTCGAGTATGACGAGTGGCTGGTGGACGCGATGTGTATGCAGCTTGTCCAAAAGCCGGAGAACTACGACGTGCTGGTCATGGAAAACTTGTACGGCGACATTTTGTCCGACCTCTGCGCCGGCCTGGTCGGCGGCCTCGGCGTCGCTCCCGGCGCGAATATCGGCGTAGATACCGCGCTGTTTGAGGCCACCCACGGCTCTGCGCCCAAGTACAAGGGTCAAAACAAGGTCAACCCGACTGCGCTGATTTTGTCCGGCTACTTGATGCTGAAGTACCTCAAAGAAGACGAAGCCGCCGCGCGTCTCGAAAAAGCCGTCGCGGACGTGATCGCCGAAGGCAAAAACGTCACCTACGACATGAAAGCTGACCGCAACGACCCTACCGCCGTCGGCACCGCCGAGATGGCCGACGCCATCATCGCCAAAATGCAGGCGGGGTAGAACGCAAAAAAGAGGCTGACGCTATGGCAATCGCAGAACGTGAAATTATCGTGCCGGAACAGGCTGCGGCGGAAGACCTTACGGATGAAGACTTTATGCCGCAGCCGTATCGCTGGACACGGGATCAGTTCAATGAAATAGGCGACATGGGCTTGTTTGAGGGACGGCAGGCTATTCTCGTCGAAGGAGAAATACTCGCCATGCCTGGAATGAAAGACCCGCACCGGACCGCACTGACGCTGGCGGATTATGCCCTGCGCGAAGCTTTCCACCCCGGCTGTTTTGTCAGCGTCCAATGCCCGTTTGACATCGGCAAAGCGACCGACCCCGAACCGGACCTTGCCGTGATCCGAGGAACCGTCCGCGATTTTGCGGGGCGGGGCCTGACGGAAGCTGCGCTCATCGTCGAGGTGTCCGACACGACGTATGCGTATGACCGGCGCGAGAAGGCAAGCTTGTACGCATCCGCCGGTGTTCAAGACTACTGGATTGTGCGTTTGAAGACACGTCAGCTTGAAGTGCATCGTCAGCCGCAGCCGGACGACGCGCAGCCGTTTGGGTTCGGCTACGGCGAAAGAATAGTTTATGAAAGCGGGGCGGTTGTTTTGCCGCTTGCCGCCCCAAATCCCGTAGCGGTTTCGGCATTGCTGCCGTAACTTTGCACAAAATAACATCACAACTACGAAAAGAGATTCGATTATGGCTTCTGGAAAGAAAAAAGTGAGCGTCATCGGCGCGGGCAATGTCGGCGCGACGGCGGCGTTCCATGTGGCGCAGCAAGGGTACGCGGACGTGGTCCTGCTGGATTTGCCGGACGATTTGACGCTGGAGCGGCCCCGTAAGACCGGCTCGATGGCGCTGGGCAAGGCGCTGGATTTGAACCAAGTATCCCCGATTGTCGGCTATGACGGGCAAATCAAAGGCACGTCGGATTATGCCGACACGGCGGGCAGCGACGTTGTCATCATCACGTCGGGCCGGCCCCGGACCCCCGGCATGTCCCGCGAAGACCTGCTGGCCGTGAACGCCGACATCGTGCAGAGCGTCGCGGCCCAAGCCGCCGCCGCTTCCCCGGACGCGGTCTACATTGTCGTCTCAAACCCGCTGGACGCCATGTGCCATGTCGCGCTGAAAGCGTCCGGGCTGCCGCCGGAGCGGGTCATCGGCCAGGCCGGAGTCCTAGACAGCACCCGCTACCGCAATTATATCGCCGCCGCCGTCGGCGTCTCGGTGGAAGACGTCCAGGCGTATGTGCTGGGCGGCCACGGTGACCAGATGGTTCCGGTGCGCTCGCTCACCACAGTCGGCGGCATTCCGGTTCAGAAGTGGGTGGATTTAGGCAAGATCACCAGCGAGCAGCTTCAAAAGATCGAAGACGACACCCGGCAGGGTGGGGGCATCTTGACCGGCCTCATCGGAACAAGCGCCTGGTACGCGCCCGGCGTCGCGTCCGCCGAGATGGCGGAAGCTGTGCTGCTCGACCGCAAGCGCATCCTCGCCTGCACCGTGCTTTTAGACGGCCAGTACGGCGTCCACGGCCTTTACTTCGGCGTTTCCACTTTGCTTGGCGCAGGCGGCGTGGAAGCAATTTATGATCTGACCCAACTTGCCCCACTGACTGAAGTAGAGCTTGCCGGCATCAAAGAGTCGGCATCCAAAGTGCAGGGCACCGTAGACAGCTTGAAGACCCTCGGCAAGCTGTAGGCGAACCGCACCCAAAGAAGCAGGACCATTCTCGTCTTCAGTGGCGGGAGTAGGTTCTGCTTTTTCTTGCTCTGCCCACTCTCTGTTAGCAGAGGACAGAAGAAGCGTGCGGGAAACGACGCAAAATAGGTATACTGAAACTACTGTTAGGGAAACTGAAGGTGTTCGGATATGCCAGTCACATTGAAAGACATTGCAGAGCGGACCGGCGTTTCGGCAAGCGTCGTTTCCACGGTGCTGAGCGGGCGTGACAACGGCACGTTCGTCAGCGAAAACACGCGCCAGAAGGTGCGCCAGATGGCGGAACAGCTCAACTACACCCCCGTTCGCTCCGGCAGGCCGCGCGGCAGCCGCCGCCTGCGCCGCCAGCACACCGAGCAGTTTATCGGCATCTGGGACCCAGAGCATAGCGCAAGCAGCGCGTTTCTGATCCAAAACCTGCAAATGGCCCTGCGCCAGCATGTCACCGCGCAGGGGGCGGAAGCCGACGATGATTTTGGGCTTCGGCTGCTGACGGCGGATGACCTGCCGCGCCTGGATTCCCTGGGCATCATGGGCATTATCTCACTGTCATCGTCGCTGCTCCCGCGCGAAGCCGCGACCGCCGGCATTCCCAGCGTGATGCTGGGAGAAACCGACCAAGCCCCGCGTGAGCTGGGCCAGGTGCATTTGGACAGCGCGGCGGCGGGAACGCTTTTAGGAGATTACCTTTGGAAGCTGGGCCATCGCCGGATTGTTTTGCTTTCGCCGGGAACCACGCCGCGCCTGACCCGCGAACGGCTGGCAGGCTTGCGCCGAGTTTGGACAACCCAGGGCGCGGATGCGGCGCAGGTCGCGGCTATGGCTTATGATACGCTGAAAACGCTGGAAGAGCGCGAACAGATCCGGTGGGCGGTCACCAGCCTCTTTTCCCAAGACGCAGCGGCAGAAACGCGCCCAACGGCGCTGATTTGCCATGATGAAAACTGCGCCGCTGTTTCCGCTCAAACCCTGGCTGCTTTAGGGCTTGCCGTGCCGGGTGCCGTGTCGCTGGCAGGCTTTGGCGATACGCCCCGCCTGGCGGAAGCGCTGACCCCGCCTCTGACTGTCATCCGGCCACCGGTGCCGCAGCTTGCCCAGGCCGCAGTCAGCCTGCTGTACCGCCTGCATGACGCCGCCGCGTCCGGCGAGCCGCTGCCGCCGCCTGAAATGGAAGCGAGCCTGCCCGGCCAGCTTCTTCGCCGCGCCTCCTGCGCCGCTCCCGCCTGAACCCCTTTCTTGAAAGCGTGTCTATGTCTGCTGAGTATGTCCGCCACCCCCACATTCTGAACTGGGAACAGCTCCTGCTGGTTGTTATTGACATGCAGGAACCGTTTCTGAATGTCATGCATGAGCGCGAACGCCTCACGGCCAATGTCCGGCTGCTTGTGGAAGCGTCGACCATCTTAGGCATACCTGTTGTGCTGACGACGCAGTACGCGAAGCGCATGGGCGGCGTCGCCCCTGAAATCACCCAATCCTACCGCGACGCCGTGCGCCCAGCCCTTGACAAGATGTGCTTTTCGTGCGCCGGGGCAGACGGCTTTTTAGAGGGTCTGGGGTCTCTGAATCGCCGCCAAGTGCTGCTGTGCGGCGTTGAAACTCATATTTGCGTCTCGCAAACCGCGCTGGATTTGACGCACCAGGGCTACCAAGTGCATGTCGCCGCCGACGCTGTTTCTTCGCGAACGCTGGAAAAGCACAAGCTCGGCATGGAGCGGATGCGCGACAGCGGCGTGCTGCCCTGCGCCGCCGAAGCTGCCGTCTATGAGCTGATGCAGGAAGCCGGCACACCGGAGTTCAAGGCCATTTTACCCCTTGTCAAATTATAGCCCCCTCTAGTTTGCTTTCCACGACGCCGACAATAACAGCGTAACGCCGAGGGCTACTCAAGGAATAAGGACACGCTGTGCCGACATTGACTGAAACTAAACTCAAACAGGAGCGCCTGCTGCGGATCATTGAAGATGAGCTGCAAGACCTGCCGCCCCTGCCGGCAGTGATCATGCGGGTCATGCAAACGGTCAACGATCCGGCGACTTCCGCTTCCGACCTCAACCGGCTGATCTCAGCGGATCAGGCGCTGGCGGCGAAAGTGCTGCGGCTGGTCAATTCTTCCTATTACGGCTTCCCCCGCAAGATTGCGACCATCACCAACGCCGTGGTCATACTTGGCTTCAACACGGTCCGCAACCTAACTACTTCCCTGGGCGTGTTCAAAGCGTTCGACGCGCACAGCCAGAAAACGGCGCTGGACCGGGATGCGTTTTGGGCACATTCACTCGCCACGGCAGTCGCCGCCGGCGTGATCGCTCGGCGCAAAGGGATCGGCGCGAAGTCCATTGAAGAAGTCTTCATCGGCGGCCTGCTGCACGATGTCGGCAAGCTGTTTCTGGACCAGTATTTCCCCGATCAATACGCCATTGCCATCAAGCTGGCCGGAGCCGCGCAGATTTCCATTTGGGAGTCGGAAAAAACCGCGCTCGGCATCGGCCATGCGCTGGTCGGCAAGCGGATCGCGGAAAAGTGGAACCTGCCGCCGTCGCTGACCGCGATGATCACACTGCATCATCAGCCCGCGTTCGCCAAAGAGCATTTCGAGATGAC
>CAXTRL010000199.1:0-6755 GCA_964246575.1 uncultured Armatimonadales bacterium | reverse complement strand
CGGTCAACTCCATGCACGATTCGTATACGCCGCTTGGCGGCTTGGTCCCGATGGCGAACATTATGTCGGGCGAAGTCATCTTCGGCGGCGTCGGCGCGGGGCTGTACGGGATGCTGATGTATGCCATTCTGGCCGTGTTCATCGCGGGCCTGATGGTCGGACGCACCCCGGAGTATTTGGGCAAGAAAGTGGAAGCGTTTGAAATCAAGATGGCGATGCTGGCGGCTTTAGTGCTGGCCGCAGACGTTCTCCTATTCACGGCGGTTTCCAGTGTGGCCCATGTGCCGCACCCGTCCACTTACTGGAACACGGTGCAAAGCTCGCCGCCGAGCATCAACGCTCTGGCGTCGGCAAACACCAACAACAGCGGGCCGCATGGCTTCTCGGAAATCCTGTATGCGTTTGACTCGACCACCGGCAACAACGGCAGCGCGTTTGCGGGCCTGTCGGCAAACACGCCGTATTGGAACACGACGCTGGGCTTGTCCATGCTGATTGGGCGCTTCCTGATGATCGTGCCTTTGCTTGCAATTGCAGGCAGCATGGTCCGCAAAAAGCGGGTCGCAGTCAGCGCCGGAACATTCCCGACCGACACGCCGCTGTTTGCGGGACTTTTAGTCGGCGTCGTCGTGATTGTTGGTGCATTGACCTACTTCCCCGGCGTCTCGCTGGGGCCGGTCGTGGAGCATTTCTTGATGCGTGGGGGAAAGACGTTTTAGGAGAAGCCCCCACCCCCAGCCCCTCCCCCATCGGAATGAGAGAGGGGAGTAAGACTTTTTTCTGGCTCCCCTCTCCCGTCGCGGGGGAGGGGCTGGGGGTGGGGGCCATTCTTTGGATTAACATTATGGCAACAATACAGCAAAACACACAAGCGCCGCTGGCGAACGGCACCGGACCGACCGGGACCGCGCCTTCCGTGCCGCCGCCTGGAAAGCGGGCAAGGCCGCTTTTTGATCCTCCTATCGTCAAACGAGCTATCGGCGATGCGTTCGCTAAGCTCAACCCTGTCTTGATGGCGAAGAACCCGGTCATGTTTGTGGTCTGGGTCGGCAGCGTGATCACAACCCTGCTCTTCCTCGGCTCCTTCGTGCCTTCTGCGACCGGCGTACACATGGGCGGCTGGGAAAAAGCATTCACCGGCCAAATCGCCCTCTGGCTCTGGTTTACCGTCTTGTTCGCAAACTTTGCCGAGGCAATTGCCGAAGGCCGAGGCAAGGCGCAGGCGGATGAGCTTCGCAAAACGCGCACGACCACGAAAGCCAAGCGGCTGAGCAAAAGTGGGCAAGTCGAAATGACTGCCGCGCCTGATTTACGCAAAGGCGATATTGTGGTCTGCGAAGTTGGGGACGTAATCCCAAGCGACGGCACGATTATCGAAGGCATCGCAAGCGTGGATGAGTCGGCAATTACCGGCGAAAGCGCCCCGGTCATCCGGGAAGCTGGCGGCGACCGCTCCGCTGTGACGGGCGGCACGAAAGTGATCTCCGACGGCGTCAAGATTGAAATCACGGCCAATCCCGGCGAGACGTTTATTGACCGCATGATTGGCCTGGTGGAAGGCGCGTCTCGGCAGAAGACGCCGAACGAGATTGCGCTGAACATTCTGATTGCGGGCCTGACCATTATCTTTCTGCTGGCGACAGTTACCCTGCTGCCGTTTGCCCAGTACAACGTCGGCCAGGCGCAGAGCGCTGGAATGCTGGGCGTCGCGCCAAGCATTACCATCCTGAGTGCGCTTTTGGTGTGTTTGATCCCGACCACCATCGGCGGCCTGCTGTCCGCTATCGGCATTGCGGGCATGGACCGGGTCATGCAGTATAACGTCCTGGCGATGTCCGGCAAAGCGGTGGAAGCGGCGGGCGACGTGGACGTGCTGCTTTTAGACAAGACCGGCACCATCACGCTCGGCAACCGCCAAGCCGCCGAGTTTCTGCCCCTGCCGGGCGTGGACATCAGCGAACTGGCCGACGCCGCGCAGCTCTCGTCCCTGGCCGATGAGACGCCGGAAGGCCGGTCCATTGTCGTGCTGGCAAAGGAAAAATACGGCCTGCGTGGGCGGGAAATGTCTGAGAAAGACGCCGAGTTTATCCCGTTCACGGCTCAAACGCGCATGTCCGGCGTCAACATGAACGGCACGCGCGTCCGCAAAGGCGCGGTGCAGGCGGTCATTGACTACGTCAAAGCCGAAGGCGGCACGGTTCCCGCCGAGCTTCAGGCGATTGCCGACGAGATTTCCAACAAAGGCGGCACGCCGCTGGCAGTCGTTTTCAACGGCAAGCCGCTGGGGATTATTTATCTGAAGGACATCGTCAAAGGCGGAATGCGGGAGCGGTTCGACCACCTGCGGGCGATGGGCATCAAGACGGTCATGATCACGGGCGACAATCCCTTAACAGCCGCCGCCATCGCGCAAGAAGCCGGCGTAGACGACTTCTTAGCCCAAGCCAAGCCTGAAGACAAGATGGCCCTGATCAAAAAAGAGCAGGCCGAGGGGCGCTTGGTCGCCATGACCGGCGACGGCACCAACGATGCGCCCGCGCTGGCGCAGGCCGACGTCGGCGTCGCCATGAACTCCGGCACGCAGGCCGCCAAAGAAGCGGGCAACATGGTGGATTTGGACTCTAACCCCACCAAGCTGATTGAGATTGTCGAAATCGGCAAGCAGCTCCTAATGACGCGCGGCGCTTTGACGACGTTTTCCATTGCAAACGACGTCGCCAAGTACTTCGCTATCATCCCGGCCATGTTCTCGACGCTGTATGTCGTCGCGGGAACGACGGGCCACGGTCCGCTGTGGGCTTTGAACATTATGAAGCTGCATTCGCCGTACTCAGCGACCCTGGCGGCGGTCATCTTCAACGCTTTGATCATCATTGCGCTGATCCCCGTCGCCCTGCGCGGCGTCCCGTACCGCCCGATGGGCGCGGCGGCCCTGCTGCGGCGCAACCTGGCCGTCTGGGGCCTCGGCGGCATCCTGCTGCCGTTCCCGTTCATCTGGCTTTTAGACCAGATCGTCGTCCTGCTGCACTGTGCGCCGGGGCATTAACAACGATTACGTAAGGGCGGGGGCAAGCCCCGCCCCTATACAGAGAAAACTATTATGGCAAAACAACTGCTGATTTCAATACGAGTAACGATTGTCCTGCTGCTGATTGTCAGCGGCGTGTACCCTCTCGTGGTCTGGGCCATCTCCCAGGCGGCGTTTAAGCACCAAGCCAACGGCAGCCTAGTCACCAACGCGCAGGGGCAGGTCGTCGGCTCCGCGCTGTTGGCGCAGGGCTTCACGAAGGCTGAGTATTTCCAGCCCCGCCCGTCGGCAGCCGGCAGCGGCTATGATCCGACCCAAAGCAGCGGCACCAACTTAGGGCCAACTTCGGACAAGCTGATCAACGGCGTCCACAAAAAAGACCTGGCTCCCGGCAAGCCCGACCCGTCCGACTTTGACGGCGTCAAAGACCTGGCAGCGGCCTACCGTAAGACAAATAATCTGCCTGCCGATGCTCAGGTTCCGGTAGACGCCGTCACCCGTTCGGCGTCCGGCCTGGACCCGCAGATCAGCCCGGCCAACGCCGCCCTGCAAGCCCCCCGCGTCGCTAAGGCGCGAGGCGTCAGCGACGACACTGTGAACGGCTTGATCAAAGAAAACACGTCAGGCCGTGGCCTGGGCTTCCTCGGCGAGCCTGCCGTCAACGTCCTCACACTCAATCTGGCGCTGGACAAGAACGCCCCAATGCCGCCTGCGCCGGCGAAGAAGTAACAGAATTCAGAACGCTATCAGAAAGGAGTAAATCCAATGGCCGGCAAGAAAAAAGACAAAAAGAAAGACAAAAAGAAAGACAAAAAGTAGCCTGAACTCAACAGTCTAAAAGTGAACAGGCCGCACCGGGGAAATCCGGTGCGGCCTTGTTGTGTTTGTCCCCGCCCCTGCAATCTTTACCAAATCTTAACAGCAGAAGCATCTTCCTTTACAAGTTCTTTACAGCAAATCGGCTACTATTGCCCCATGAGCCTGCCGAACTTAATCCAGTACGCTGTTTTTCTCCTCGTGATCTTTGCACTGGTCAAACCGCTGGGCGGCTATATGGCCCGCGTGTTTGACGGCGGCAAGACGATTCTGGACCCGCTGCTGCGCCCTGTCGAGCGCATTATCTACAAATTAGGCGGCGTAGATTCCACCGCCCAAATGAACTGGAAGCAATATAGCCTCAGCTTTCTGTGGTTCTCACTGGCGGGAACTGTCATCTTGTATCTTATTCTACGGGGGCAAGCGTTCCTGCCCTGGTACGACAAAACCGTTCTGACCACACCGATGACGCCGGATTTGGCGATGAACACGGCGATCAGCTTCGTCACCACGTCCACCTGGCAGGCGTACAGCGGCGAGAACACGATGAGTTCATTCACCCAGATCGCTGGGCTGGCCGGGCAGAACTTCCTGGCGGGCGCGATGGGCCTGGCGGTCGGCATTGCGTTTATTCGGGGACTGGCCCGGCAGCGCACGGACAATTTAGGCAATTTCTGGATGGATGTGACCCGCGCGACGCTCTGGGTGCTGCTGCCGTTCTCGCTTGTCGGCAGCTTAATTTTGGTCTGGCAGGGCGTCCCGATGAACTTCGGGCATGATACGGCTGTGACGGGCCTAGAAGGCGGGGCGCAGACAATCGCGCAGGGGCCGGTAGCGGCGCTGGAGCTGATTAAGAACTTAGGCACAAACGGCGGCGGCTTTTTCGGAGTCAACGGGGCACACCCATTTGAGAACCCAACCCCGCTCACGAACTTTGTGGAAATGCTGGCGATTGCCGCCTTGCCTGCCGGTCTGACCTTTACGTTTGGGCGGATGGTCGGCAAGCCTCGGCAGGGCTGGACGTTGTTTTGGGTGATGGTCGTGCTGTTTATCGCTGGCCTCGGCTTCTGCGGGCAGTTCGAGTCGGCGGTCAGCCCGCAGTACGCTGCAGCGGGCGTCGCGCCCGGCGGCAACATGGAAGGCAAGGAAACACGGTTTGGGGTGGGGGCGTCGGTGCTGACCACAGTGACGACCTCAAACGGCGCGACCGGCTCGACCAACTCCATGCCGGACTCTTACACGCCGCTTGGCGGCATGGTTCCGTTAGTCAATATGATGCTGGGCGAGATGGTGTTCGGCGGCCTCGGCACCGGCATTTACAGTATCATCTTGGTGGCCTTAGTTGGGTTGTTCATTGCGGGCTTGATGGTCGGGCGGACGCCGGAATACTTAGGTAAGCAGCTTGGCCCGGCGGAGCTGAAGCTGATCATGCTTTACACGCTGGCGTCCCCGGTTGCTGTCCTCCTGCCTGCCGCACTGGCTTTGATGACGAAAGGCGGCTTGGCGGGGCTGACCACCAACACCGGGCCGCATGGGCTGACAGAGGTCTTGTTTGCCTACACAAGCTGCTTCGCCAACAACGGCCAGAGCTTCGGCGGCCTGAGCGCCAACTCGCCGTTCTACAATGTCACCACGGCTCTTGCCATGATGCTGGGCCGCTTTGGGCTGGCAATCCCGGCGCTTGCGCTGGCGGGCCGGTTCGCCAAACAAGGCCGCCGCCCCGTGACTACCGGAACCCTGCCCACAGACACATTTCAGTTCGCCGGTTTAGTGCTGGCAACCGCTGTGATCGTCGTCGGTCTGGGCTTCTTCCCCGCCCTTGCACTGGGTCCGCTGGTGGAGCAGTTGATGGTCCATTAACGCGGCCCGCCTGCCGGGAAAATCTTTAATAATTCTTAACATACATATCTGGTTTCTTGACAACTTCTTTATAGGGAAGTTGCTATGATGAGGGTATGGTCTTCTCGAAGCTGGCGTTTGGTTTGTGTCTGCTGTTTCTGCTCTGCACTTGGGCCGCGCAGGTAACAGCGGTCCGCAGCGGAGATAAGCGACGTTTGCATGGCCTGCATCTGGTGACGCTGGGCCTGAGCTTGTCGGCCTGCGCGTACTGGCTTCACATGGAAGCGTCGCCTGGCAGCCTTCTGTCGCTCCTAAGCTTCGTGACGCGCCTGGGGGGCATCACGTTTCTGTGGCTGGCCTGGAAGGGTCACTGGGCGCAGCAGTGTGAGCGGCAGGCGACGCTCCGGCAGGAGCGCGATGAATCTCGGGAATTTCGGCTGCCTCTGCCCCCAGCTTATCAGGCAGTGTATTCGGGATTGAATTCGCGGGCGCGGGAAGCGGTGTGCGCGGCGCAGGAGGAAGCCCTGCGGCAGCGCTGCTGCTGCGTGGATACGGACCATCTGCTGCTGGGGCTGCTCCGGGTGCCGCACTGCGCGGCGTCGCGCATTTTGGAGCGCTCGGACATCAGCACGGAGCAATTAGCGCGGGAAGTGACCCGGCAGGCAGACATGGCGGCGCAAGCTGGAACGGCAGGCGAAGACCTGGCGGCGTTCACGCCCCGTGCCCGTCAGGCACTGGCGATGGCGGAGATTGAGGCGCATCGGTTCAGCAAGACGTTTGTCGGCACCGAACATCTGCTGCTTGGCCTGCTGCTGACCGGAACCGGCCCGGCGGCGTCCGCGTTGTTTTCGTCGGGAATGACCGTAGACGCCGTCCGGCGCGAAGTCATGGCGTCCAGAAGGCCCAATTAAGTGCTACTCTTCCGGGGCGGTTTCGGCGACGAGCAGGATGTCGATGCCGCGTGCGAGATGGATCAGGTCGTTAATCAGTGACCCCTGTACGAACTCCTGCAAACGGGTTCGCTGGGAGTGGCCGATGACGATCTGCGTGACTTGATGCTTGTGGGCGTACT
>CAXTRL010000198.1:0-6808 GCA_964246575.1 uncultured Armatimonadales bacterium | reverse complement strand
GACATTGTGATGAAAACCATGACCCGCGAGCGGCTGGTGCGCGGCTTTTTCGACCAGATGCAGTACGTTGTCGAGCATGACGACGACAGCGAGAAAGACAAAGGCAGCCGGGGCCGAATGCGCGGCTAATTAGTCCTTCTACTGCTTACAGACAATTTATTGTTTATGGACGACGCACGTTTAGTCAAAATCAGCAAGTTTTTCAGCAAGCATTTACGGCACGACCCCGAAGGGCTTGGCCTCACGCTTGCGCCCGGCGGCTGGGTGCCGGTGGACGCGCTCTTGGCCGCCTGCGCCGCGCGGCATGTGCGGCTGACCCGCGCGGAGCTGGAAGAAGTCGTCGCCCAAAACAGCAAGCAGCGGTTTTCGTTTGACGCGGACGGGACGCGCATCCGGGCCAATCAGGGCCACAGTGTTGCCGTAGATTTGCAGATCGCGCCGACCACGCCGCCTGCCGTGCTGTACCACGGCACCGGCCATCAGACTGCTCCCGTAATCGCGCAGGAGGGCCTGCACCCGATGGGCCGCAACCATGTTCATTTGTCTCGTGATGCAGATACGGCGCGGGCAGTCGGGGCGCGGCATGGCCGCCCGGTCATCTTCCAAGTGGACGCGGCGGCGATGACCGCTTCGGGACACTTGTTCTTCTGCTCCGACAACGGCGTTTGGCTGACCGACGCCGTTCCAGCCGCGTATCTTTCTTCCTATTCCCCATAATCATTCGCCGTGAATGCCGGCGACGAAGAGCGTCTTTTCGTTCTGGTAGGTGACTGCGCCCGGCGCACTTTTGCGCGGCTTGCGGACATGCTTTTTCAGCGTGTAGTCGACGGGAATCAGCGACGAATGCTTGACTTCGCTGCGGGCGGCGACCATTTCGGCGGCCTGCTGCAAGGCGGCATGGGACACGGAGGCTGGCTTGTTTTTGGCGCGAATAATGCCGTGCGCGGAAGTCGCCGCCCGGACATGCAGCCAGATGTCCGACGCCGCCGCAAGTTTTGTCGTCAGGTAGTCGTTAGAGTCTGCGTTTTCGCCGACTAAAATCTCCCAGCCGTCTATCGTGTGGTAGCGCTTAATCTTGTGTCCCTCAAAATCCGGCGGCGCTTGCAACGGCGCTGCGTCAGGTTTGCTGGGCGTGTTCCCATTTGCCAGCGACTGGGCCAGTGACAGGCGCAGGGCGGCGACTTCCGCCGAGGTCGTCGCCAGACCGGTTTCGCGCTCGGCGAGGGACAGCAGTACCACTTCTTCCAAAGCCTGCGCCCGGCGCTCCTGCAAAGTCAGGGCGCTGTGGTCCGCCTTGCGGCTGCGCTTGTAGAACCGCTCGGCGTTTTCATGGACCGAAAGCGTCGGGTCCAGCGCGATAAAGCGCATGGTCGGCTCGCCGCCGGGCAGGGGCGGCGCGTAGTAATCCGGCACGGAAATCAGCGCTTGCCCGCGCCGGATTTGGGACTGGTTCGTCAGCAGCAAGTCTCCGGCCTGGCGGTATTCTTCCGCCCGCGCGGCGTTCCGCAGCCCCTGCTCCACTTCCGCCGCTTCGCGCTCCCGCAGCTTGCGGGTCCGGCGCAGCGCAGACAGCAGCGAGTCGCGGGTGCGCTCAAATGTTTCTCTTCCAATGATAGAGGACGCGGCATGGTCCAACGCCACGCTGACGGACTCGCGGGGATGCTGGTCGGTGGGCGAACTCGTCCGCAGCGGCACCGGGTACGCGCCCAGCATCTTGCCGGCGGGGTCGGTCCAGACGCGCGGCTTCCAGTCCCCCACCCGCACGACGGTCAGCAGCACCGCCAGCGCGTGATGAAGCGTTTGAGGCGTCAGCATTTCGCCGGCCCGCGCGATGATTTCCGACGCCAGCAGCGGACTGACGCCGGACCAGTGGGTCAGGAGCCATTCTTCGGCCTCGTCCGGCGTCAGCGTCTCCGTGCCAAGTTCCATCGCCAGCGCCGCCGTCGGGTCCTGCCTGCCGCGCTGGCGCGGCGGGGGCATATACGTCAGCCCCGGCTGGATCTGCCGCAGGCGGTTCAGCGTCCGTCCAATGTTCTTCGCGGCTCCGAGGATCATCCCCGCCCCGTTGACAAAGATGAGGTTGCTGTGCTTGCCCATCATCTCGGCGATCAGCGTGTACGGCGCACCGTCCACCGCTTTGAAGTGCAGATGCAGGACACGCTCACCGAAGCCCAGCGGCAGGGACACATCCGACAGCCATGCGCCGTCTAAGTGCCGGCGCAGCGTCGCGCAAAGCGGCGGCGGGGTCGGCGGGTTCTCGCGGCGGGCAAATGTCAGATGGGCGCGGGCGGAGGCAGCGTCACACGAAAGCAGCAGATCGTGCTTATGCCCGGCATGGTAGAAGCGCAGGACGATTTCCAGCGGGTCCGGCTGGGTAATCTTTTCAATCTTGCCGCCGACCAAAGCGCGTCCCAGCTCGTCCCGCACGGAGGCAAGTAACAGTGAATCAAATATCATGGCATGGTTAGTATACCCCGGCTTTACCCGCCCTGAAAAATCCTTCCTTCTTTGACGAATCAATTGACAAAACTTCGTGAAACTTGCTACAATTAAGTCGTCTATGATTACAAAGTTTTGTGACGCGCGAACAAGGCATCCACGGGTGCGGAGACATGTGCCGCTGCCTTGCACCCCTGCAAGACAGCATCAACAGGCACTTGTCTCCGACCCGCTTCCGACCGCCGCCGCCTCCAAAGGCCGCACCGAGTCGAAGCGGGTTTTTTTGTTTATTTTGATTTAGTTTTTGCTGCAAAAATCACGAGACCGGGGAAAGGATGAAACGACCACTGCTATGAGCCATGAAGTTCTTGTATTGAACAGCGATTACGAGCCGCTGAACGTCTGCAACCTGCGCCGGGCCGTGATTTTGCTGTACCTCGGCAAAGCGGACATCCTGCACACGCACGAAGACAGCGATGTGCCGTGCCTGGTCACAAACGAAGGCCAGGCCGTCGCCGCGCCGTCGGTTCTGCGCCTGCGCTACCATGTCAAGCGGCCCCTGCCCGACCTGAAGCTGTCCCGCCGGTCCATCTTCGCCCGCGACAACTACACTTGCCAGTATTGCGGCGTCCAGACCCGTGATTTAACGATTGACCACATTTTGCCCAAGCGTGCCGGGGGCGGGATGCACTGGGACAACCTGGTCGCCTGCTGCCGCCGGTGCAACGCCCGCAAAGGCGACAAGCTCTTGTCCGCCTGCGGCATGAAGCTGGCCCGCCCGCCCAAGCGCCCGCGCTACGTTCCCTACATCAGCATGACCAAGTACATCAGCGGCACCAAAAACGAAGTTTGGCGCGATTACCTCCCCGTCTTCCACGACGTCGGCGGCTCCGACAACTACGCCGCCACCGCATAAGCTCGCGGCATGAAAGAAACGTATGGCATTAGTTAAAGACAACGTCAAGCCATCTCCGCCGGTCATCAAGCAAATACCCGATGACCGGCCAATTTGGGAGATCATCACGGAACTCAGCGCTGAGCTGTCAAACGACGAATGGAGAGAGCAGCCCGCAGACGGAGCGCTTCACTACCGGCATTATCTGTACGGCCATCCCAAAGAAGAACTGACCACAGCCTCGTCAGAGTTGAAGTAAATCTCATGATTAACGGTACGCAAGGCTACTCGGAAGAGGCTGAAAACTTTATCAAACGCACTGAAAGCCTGTCCTTTACGGAAAAACACCAGCATATTCTCCATTTGATTCCTCTCACCCCATGTACCATGCTGGATATTGGTGCGGGAACCGGAGCGGATGCAGCGAACTTTGCCGCTCTGGGACATGACGTAGTCGCTGTCGAACCTACCGACGAACTTCGCCTGGCCGGAATGGCTCTGCATTCGTCGGAACGGATTGTATGGGTCAACGACAGCTTGCCTGATCTAGTCGCTATGCGGAAGCGAGAGCAGCAGTTCGATGTAGTGACAATGATAGGCGTCTGGATGCACTTAGATACAGCAGAACGCCAACGTGCGATGTCCAGGGTCGCTTCCTTGCTCGCAAAGAGCGGGATGTTGATCTTATCGTTACGTCACGGCCCTGTTCCTCCCGGACGCCGTATGTTTGCAGTATCCGCCGAAGAAACAATTCACCTAGCACAAGCACACGGCTTGCGGCCTATCTTGAACGTGTATGCGAAATCGATACAAATCGCAAATCGTCAGGCGGATGTCATGTGGTCACATCTGGCCTTTACATCAAGCTTCTGACCTACCAGATAAGGGCAGCCCGGCACCCTCATTGTTCTGTATTAACTTTTAAGGTTGGAACGCGCGTTTCAGTTCTTTACGCCGCTCAACCGCTCCGCGATCCCCGCCGGTATTTCTACTCTCCGGTCAACTTCTTCCCGCGTCGTGCCTCACCCCAACGTCAGGCGCAGGGCGCTTTTGAGGCGAGGCTTGGACAGGTCTATCGTTATTCTTCCTGAGAAACGGTTACCAGCACTTTGCCTCTTGAACCGCCACGCTCTAGCTGCGCTTGCGCTTCGCCCACCTGCTCTAACGCAAAGCGCCCGGAGATGGTGAGGCGTACCTGCTGATCGTCCAGCATTCTTGCAACCCGCGCGAGGTCATCCGGGGTTGACTGCGCCAGGGCGAAGCGGGACCGCTGACCGGGCGAACGTGCCAAAGCGGGGTTCGGCATCCCCGCCGCCAGAACGAGCATCCCGTCAGGTTTCAAGGCAGCCCAAGAACTGTCCTCGGTTTTGCCGCCTGCGAGATCAAGCACCAGGTCCATCTGGCCTGCAAGTTCCCGAAGCTGATCCGTGCTGTAGTCAATCGCGACATCTGCGCCCAATTCCCGAAGGAACTCGGTGTTCCCGCCGGACGCAGTCGCGTACACGGTCGCACCCAAGCGATGGGCGAACTGGACGGCGAAGTGGCCGACCCCGCCTGATCCTCCCTGGATCAGCACTCGCTGCCCGCTCTGCATTTCCCCCTGCGTCATCAGACCGTGCCAGGCCGTCATGGCGGCCAAAGGAACCGCCCCGGCCTCGGCGAGCGGCAGGGAGCGCGGAGCGGCGGCAACTTCGTCTGTCCGAAGGCAGATATACTCCGCGAATGTCCCCCGGCTAAACTGCATGGTAGTGCCTGGGTCCGCTCCCGGAAAGCCATAAACTGCATCTCCCGGCTGCCAGTCCGTGACACCCATGCCCACTTCTTCGATACGACCGCTGGCATCGAAGCCGAGCAGCAGCGGCAGGCGCTCTGCCGGAAACAACGGCAGCAATTCACCGGCACGGGCTTTGGCATCCACAGGGTTCACGCTTGTGCCTGCGATTCGAACAAGAACTTCTCCGCGCCCCGGTGACGGCCGCTCTATTTCTTCCAAACGAAACTGTTCTACGCCGCCAAACTGGCGCAGCTGCATCGCCTTCATCTTCTTCGTTACATTTGCACTTGAGTCCGGTGACATGGTTAATTTTCCTCTTCTCGCGGGGCGCTGACTGAGGTTATGTCAGTCTATGACATTATACCAAGATGACAGGGAATATGTCAAATTAAGGATATAATAGAAACATGCCCCGAAATGGAGAAGAAGCACGCCGACGGCTTCAGCAGGCAGCTCTGGAGCTGTTTTCTGAGCGCGGTTATGAGCAAACGACCGCGTCTGAGATCGCCGCTCGTGCCGGCGTTACGGAGCGGACCTTTTTTCGCCACTTTCCTGACAAGCGCGAGGTTTTGTTTGATGGTCAGATCACGCTGAAGGCGGCTTTGACCGACGCGATTGTCGAAGCGCCTGCCATGCTGGAGCCGCTGGAAGTTTTGTACTGGGCGTTCCGGTCTGTCGAGCAGGCGCTGGAAGACAACCGGCCATTTTCTGTCCCACGGCAGCAGGTAATCGCCAGTACCCCTGCGCTGCAAGAGCGCGAGCTAGCGAAGTCCGCCGCTTTAATTGAAGACATGGCTTTGGCGCTCTGCCGGCGCGGCGTTGACGAACACTTGGCGACTCTGGCGGCGCAAACTGGAATGGCCGTTTTTCATCACGCGGTTGCGGCCTGGTTTGCCGACCCATCGTGCCGACTGGGAGCGTATCTGGATAAAGCCTTCTATGCGCTGTGCCGGCTGTCATCGCCGCTCACCGCGACAGAAGCGCGGCGTCATTAGTAAAGCCTGAAACGCTGGCTTCAGTTCTTTACATGGTTCAGCCGCTCCGCAATCCCCGTGAGTATTTCCACTGCCCGGTTGACTTCTTCGGGTGTCGTGCCGCGTCCGAGGGTCAGGCGCAGGGCGCTTTTGAGGCGAGGCTCCGGCAGGCCCATCGCTGTCAGCACATGGCTGGGTTCGATGCTGCCGGACGTGCAGGCGGAGCCGGACGACGCGGAGACGCCGGCGCGGTCGAGGGACAGCAGCAGGGTCTCGGCGTCCAGGCCCGGCAGGGAGAAATTTAGGTTGTTCGGCAGGCGATGGACAGGGTGACCGTTCAGGACAACGCCAGGAATGCAGCGTCCAAGTTCGGACCAGAAGTAGTCGCGCAAAGCCGACAAACGCTCGGCTTCGGCGGCGCGTTCCGGCAGGAGCAGGCGAACGGCTTCGCCGAAGCCGGCGATGGCGGCGACATTTTCCGTGCCGGCCCGGCGCTGCCGCTCCTGGCCGCCGCCGTGCAGCAGCGGCTCAATGGTGATGCCGCTGCGGACGTACAAAGCTCCTGCGCCTTTGGGGCCGTAGATTTTGTGGGCGGACAGCGTCAGTAGGTCAACGCCCAAAGCGTCTACAGTGACCGGCAACTGGCCGAAGGTCTGGACAGCGTCGGTGTGCAGGTATGCGCCGCGAGCGTGAACAGCATCGGCGATCTCGCGCAGGGGCTGAATT
>CAXTRL010000197.1:0-6825 GCA_964246575.1 uncultured Armatimonadales bacterium | reverse complement strand
CTGGGCATGGCCGGCGCTGGGGCGGCAGGCATCGTCGTGCCTGACGGCATGTAGGCCATTTCGTTTGCGGGCGTGATGTCGGAAAGCGCCAGCTCCACGGCGCTGCCGAGGCCGAGCATCTTGACGCTGCCGACAACGTACTGCGCGGGGGACTTGATGACGGCAAACCTAGCTTTTTCGGAGTAAAACGCTTTGGAGCGCAAGATCCGGCTCATTACAGCGCGAACATCGTAGCCGCTGGCGTAATAAGTCTGTGTCAGTGCATCCAAAACCTGCGGCTCGGGATTGGGGTACGCAAAATACTCCCAAAGCTGGGTACAGAGGCGCTTTGCGGTAGCGGGGTGGGAAACGAGAATGTCGACAATGTCATCGCCGTTCCAGTTGCCGGTCTTGCCTAAGAAAATTTTGGGATCGTTGTCATGCTGGTTTGGGTTAAAGTGGAACTCGCCCCCGCGCAGGTTCCAGCCGGAAAACGCCCGCGCGGCGGCTTTCACGTCGTCTTCGGTGTAGTGGCCGATGCCGCAGGTGAACAGCTCCATCAGCTCCCGGCCATAGTTTTCGTTTGGGTGGGCTTTGTAGTTGGTGTTGCCGTTCAAGTAGCGCAGCATTTCCGGGTCGCGCGACACGGCCAGCGTCAGTGTCCGAAAATTGCCGAGGGCATGAGTGCGAAAAAGCTGGTTTTGGCGAAATAAAAAGTCGCCCTGCGCCCCGCCGTCTTTGGACGTGAAATGCCCGTGCCAGAACAAGACCATCTTTTCCTGCAAGGGGCGCGGCGACGCGATCATCCGGTGGACCCACCACATCCGAACGGCCTGGGTGGGAGTGCCGCCGTTGTTCGGCACCGGCAGCAAAGCGGCCAGCCCTGACAGTGTGCGGGCGTCGTCTAAATGTTCCGGCACCCGCTCCGGGTGCAGCAGGGTTTCGGTCGCGGCGTCCAGCCCCGTCGCCGCTGCCGCTTTAATCGCCGCCGGGTCTGCGCCAAAGCCCGCCCGCCGCAGCAAATGGGCCGTATCAATGTAAGTTTGATCCACCATAGCCATGCAGACGCAGACGTGCAGTGAAAAGTTCATCAGCTTTAAGGAACCTACGCAAGTTGTGTGCCGTTCTTGTGATAAGAGTTCTGCCGTTAATCTCCCGCCGTGAACGGCAGGTCTAAAGGCGAGGACGCCAACCGGTCTGCGACCAGAAGATGATACCAGAAGATGATACGGCATCTTCGCCCGCAGGGCGGTTGGCGTCTGCGCCCACAGACCTGCCGTTCACGGCGGGGCGCATTTGCGGCAAAGTTTTGTTCGCCGTTATTTTAGAAGGTATACTACGCTCATGGAAACTTTGACACTAGCCCGCACGGCGGCGAACGGAACCAATGCCGATCCGCCGGCGCAGAGCTTTGGGCAGGACATGGACTTGTCCCTGCGCGTTCGCCGCATCGACCCGAAACTTGATTTGGAAGCTGAGATTGTCCGCCTCAAAGCCGAGCGTAACGCCGTCATTCTCGCCCACTACTACCAGGACGCCGACATTCAGGACTTGGCGGATCATGTCGGCGACAGCCTCGCTTTGGCCCAGGCGGCGGCGGCGACCGACGCCGACACCATCGTCTTTTGCGGCGTCCATTTCATGGCCGAGACCGCCAAAATTCTAAACCCGGACAAGCTGGTCCTGCTGCCGGATCTCGACGCCGGCTGCTCGCTGGCCGACCGCTGCCCCGCCGATGTCTATGCCGACTGGCTCAAGCAGTACCCCGGCCACACGGTCATCAATTACATCAATTCGTCGGCGGGCGTCAAAGCGCTGTCGGATATTATCGTTACGTCGTCCAACGCCGTGTCTATTGTGGAACAGTTGCCGAAAGATGAAAAGATCGTCTTCGGCCCGGACCGGCACCTCGGCAAATGGGTGGAAAAGCAGACCGGGCGCGAGATGGTCCTGTGGCCCGGCTTCTGCATCGTGCATGAGCAGTTCAGCGCCCGCAAGCTGGCAGGACTTCGAGCGTCCTACCCGAACGCCAAGCTGATCGCCCACCCGGAATGCGAGGAAGCCGTCTTGGATCAAGTCGACTACATCGGCTCAACTTTGGCACTGCTGAAGTATGTGCAGACGCACCCGGAGCAGACGCAGTTCATTGTCGCCACCGAAGTCGGCATCCTGCACCAGATGAAGCTCACCCGGCCCGACGCCGAGTTTATCTGCTCCCCGCCGAACTCCGGCTGCGACTGCGCTTCCTGCCCCTACATGCGCCTAAACACACTCGAAAAACTGTACCTGTGCCTGCGCGATGCGACTCCTGAGATCACCATGCCCGAAGAAGTCCGCGTCCGCGCCCTGCGCCCCGTCCAGCGAATGCTGGACATGAGCAAGAAACTGTCTGCGGTTCAGCAAAAAGGCGATTGAGAAGAAGATGCTTATGAGGCGCGTGGAACTGAAGTTCTACGCATATCGCTTTTCTTTTCCAACTATGACAACACTTCATGAGCCACTTCTCGGCGAAGCCATTGAAACGCCCGTTCCCGAGTTTCTGAAACCGCTGCTTGGCGCCCATATGCCGACGGCGGGCGGACCGCATAACGCCATTACGGACGGCATTGCCGTCGGCTGCCGCTCGGTGCAGATTTTTACGGCCAGCCCGCGTCAGTGGCGTGCGCCGTCCATTAAGCCTGATGTCGCGGAAAAATTCAAGGAAGTCGTTGCCGAAAGCGGCATCACCAAGACCGTCGCCCATGACTCGTATCTGATCAACCTTGCGGCAGAACCGGGCAGCGATGTTTTAGAAAAGTCGCGGGCCGCGTTCCGGGCGGAAATCGAGCGGTCCGAGGCGCTGGGCGTTGACTTTTTGGTCAGCCATCCCGGCGCACACGGCGGGGCCGGGGAAGCCGTCGGCATCGCGCGGCTGATCGAAAGCCTGAACATGATCCATGCTGAAACCGCAGGCGCGAAAGTGCGGGTTGCCCTGGAAACAACGGCGGGGCAGGGGACATATTTGGGCGGCAAGTTTGAGCAGCTCGCCGCGATTATCAACGGAGTACAAAATCCCGAACGCCTCGCTGTCTGCCTGGATACCTGCCATATCTTCGCCGCAGGCTACGACATTCGCACCCCTGAAACCTACGCCGAAACCATGCGGCAGTTTGACGAAATTATTGGGTTAAAATGGCTGCAAGTGATCCATGCCAATGACTCGCAAAAAGTCTTCGGCAGCCATGCCGACCGCCACGCCCACATCGGCGAAGGCGAGATTGGCCTCGAAGCCTTCCGCTTGCTGGTCAACGACCAGCGTTTGGCTGGCCTGCCCGTCATCGTAGAAACGCCTGACAGTGACACCATGCACGCCATCAACATCAAGCGCCTGCATGACTTGATTGCCGCCTGACGCAGCGTTCTGCGAAAAAAAGAGGCTGAAACAATGCGTTTGCTGACCAAAAACTACTTTGCTGAAAACAAGTGGCTCGTGCTGATTGGACTGGTCTCAGGCGTTGTTGCCGCCATGATATTGCGCGGAAGTCCCGTGTTTCTGGTGCCATCTGTAGGGTTCTTTTTGCTCGGCTTCCCTTATGTTGCAAGAACGCCGGTCGCACGACTGCTCCGAATTGCCTTGATTGGCTTCTGCCTGAGCCTTGCTCTGGTTTATGCCGGCAGAACATGGAGGCCGTTTGCCTGGATCGGTCTCGCTGGAACCTCAATCCTGGGTGCAGTGGTTGTTTGCCTGCGTTACAACCCGCCCACCGCAGAAATTACCTAAACTTCTCTGCAACTTTTTTCTATGCCGCGTGTCACACTAAAAAGAACCTGATAATTGGAGACGGTTATGAACAGTTCGCCTGATCCCGGCACGGGATTAGTTGTCGGCTTTTTTTTCTTGTACGGCTTCTTTATTTTGCTGGCGCTGGCATCGTTTGTTTTCTGGGTGATCGAGATCATTGATGTCGCCCGGCGGCAGTTCCCGGAGCCGAACCAAAAGACTATCTGGCTACTAGTGGTTGTGCTGGGACATGGTATCGGCGCGATTGTCTATTATTTCGCAGGCAAGCCGTTGGGATGGCTGCCGGGGGAAACGCCGCGCTTTGCCAATTATCCGCCTAATTACCCGCCGCAGCAGCCCCCGCCGGGGCAGTGGCCGCCCCCGCCCGGCAGCGTGTAGGAACCCCTCCCACGTTAGGAACCCCTCCCGCCTCGTTCCTCGTCTCCCTCCCCTGTGAGGGAAGGGCCAGAGTTCCTAAACGTCACCTGTAGGGGCGTTGCTTGCTGCGCCCTTTTATTCTCTCGGATGCCTTTCCCTCACAGGGGAGGGGTTCTCGCTCCGAAACCACGCAGGAATACACGGATTAATGTCGTAAGCTAAAACGTGACACTCCCAACTCCTCAGTCCTCTACTCAACCTTCCACGGAAGTTTCCGAAGCGCCGCCGGGGCTGTCCCGGCTGCAAATCCAGCGGGGGCTGCGGCTTTCTACGATTGAAGGCTGCATGTCGTCCGCGCAGGGGCAGTTGACTTCCGGGGCGTTCCAAATCGGCTTTGCGCTGTTTCTAGGGTGCAGCGCGTTCTGGCTCGGCGTCCTCGGCGGCATTCCGGCGCTGGCCGGGCTGGTGCAGCTTGTTTCGTCGTTTCTGGCCCAGCGCTACGGCGAGCGCAAGGCGCTGATTGCCTGGTTTGCGACAATCAGCCGCCTGCTCTGGGTGCCGATGCTGATGATTCCCTTTGTTCTGCCAAAGACGCTCTGGGTTGGGGCGTTTCTGCTGCTGACGCTGCTGTCCGCGCTGTGCATGAATGTCGCCGCGCCGCTGTGGACAGCGTGGATTACGGACGTGGTCCCTGAAGGCAGCCGGGGGCGGTATTTCGGCCAGCGCAACATGTACGGCGGCTGGGTCGGGCTGGTCGTGCCGATAGCGGGCGGCTATTTTCTGGACTCGGCGACCAAGCGGCATGGAGGAAGCGTGCCGGAAGCGTTCGCGGTCCTGTTTGCGGCGGCAAGCGTGTTTGCGCTGGCGTCGTTCGGGCTGATCCTGCGAAGTCCCGACGTGCCGCAGGCACAGTTTAAGAAAGAAGGAGAAGCGCGGGAAAGTGCGCTGGCCTATTACAAGGCGCCGTTTGCCGACCGGAACTTCCAGCGGGTGATGGCGTTTCTGGCGGCGATGGTCGTCGGCCAGTCCATCGCCGGGCAGTTTTTCACGGTGTACCAGCTTCAGTACCTGCGCCTCAATTACACGGCGTTCCAGCTTTTGACCGCCGTGGCGACCCTGGCGTCGCTGGCGAGTATGCCGCTGTGGGGATATTTGGCAGACAAGTACGGCAACAAGCCGGTCTTGATGATTAGCTGCGGCCTGGTGCTGATGCCGCCGCTTTTGTGGATACTCGCCGCGCCGGACGGCATTGCCGGCTTGTGGGCGTATGACCGCGCGGGCGGACTGCACGTTTCGGTAACCAAGCTGATTGTGGTCACGCTGAACTTGTTTTCCGGCCTCGGCTGGGCTGGGGTCGGGCTGACCCAGTTCAATCTGATGATTGGGTCGTCACCTGCGGAAAAACGCACGGTGTATGTGAGCGCGATTGCCGCGATTTCGGGCCTCGCGGGCGGGCTGGCGCCGCTTGCGGGTGGGGCGCTGATGGTAGCATTCGGGCATCTGTCGTTCCCAGACCACGGCTATATTCGAAGCAACTACCATCTGCTGTTTTTGATGGCGACGCTGCTGCGCGGGGCGGCGATCCTGCTGGTCCGGCCCATCCGCGAAGACGGCAGTCACCGGACAGGGTATGTTCTCAGGCAGCTCAAAGCGTCCAAGCCCATCGGCTCGTTCGCCGGTATCCAGAAGCTCTCCAAAGCCGGCAGCTCGCAGGCACGGGTGCAGGCCGCCGAGCGCTTAGGCCGGCTCAAAACGCCGCTGGCAGTGGAAGAACTGGTCCACGCGCTGGATGATGTCGCGCTGCCGGTGCGGGAGCAGGCGGCGGTGGCGCTTGGCGAAATTCGTGACCCCCGCGCGACGCTGCCCCTGGTCGGCAAGCTCTCGGACTCCGCTTCCGGGATCAGCGGCGCAGCGGCGACGGCTTTAGGAAAAATTGGGGACCAGGCCGCTCTGCCGGCGCTTGCCGCCGCCGCCCAGCTTGGCCCCCCGACGCGGCAGCTGGCCGCGATGGAAGCGCTGGGGCGGCTTCAAGGCAACTCTGTGTCCGAGATTTTGTGCGTTCTCCTGGCCGACCCGGACGGAACCGTTCGCACCGCGGCAATCCGGGCGCTGGCCGAGCGCGAAGACCCGGCCAGCCTGCCAAGCCTCATCACCCAAATGGAGCGCGAACAGGAACCGTCGAACCTGGCGGTTCTCGCCGATGCGCTGGGGCGGCTGGGTGAACCCGAAGCCGCGCTGCCGCTGCTGGGTGCGCTCCGCCGGACGCAGTCGCCGACTGTCCGGCGGGAAATCCTGAACGCCGTCGGCAGTGTCGGGGGCGGGCGGGATGCGTTTTATCCGTACCTGGCGCTGGACTCGTATGCGCGGGATGAAACCGTCGGAAAGATTTTGCTGAATTTAGGCCGGCGCTTTCGGACGCGGGCGTCGGCGAAGAAAGAAGCGAATGCCGCTCGGATCAGCATCTACGCCAAGCAGGCGCTTGCCGCTTACACGTCCGGCGACCTGGCGCGGTGCCTCAGCCGCCTGGTGCGCCTCGCGGCCCGGACGCCGCCGGTTCTTGGCCTTCCGGCACTTGCGATTTTGCAGGCGCTGGGCGAGCAGCCCGGCCCGCCGGACGTGGACGAGGTGCTGCTTGCCGTTTTTCTTGTGCGGCGTCTGACAGGGGGATGACGTGCTGACGCCGGGGTTGTAGAAAACCCTGGCAGGAG
>CAXTRL010000196.1:0-6853 GCA_964246575.1 uncultured Armatimonadales bacterium | reverse complement strand
TTCTACGCCCACATGAGCGAAACGGTGGCCGCGCTGCGGGCCGAGATGGACCGCTATATTGAGCGCATGGACTCCCTGCGGACGCGCTTTGAGCGGGCCGAGCGCCACGCTGTCCAGGAGCCGGTGGATGTCAACGGTGAAGTGCTGTTTAACCCTGGGCGGCGGGAAACGGACCCGAATACCGGGCAGGACCGTTACGTAGACGGCGACATTGATGAGCGGTATGCGTTTTATGTCGGCAACGCGCAGGACCCGTCAAGCACAGTCGTCAACAACTTGGTGTCCGATATTCTGGAAACGCTCGGCACACGCGGCGACATCTGGGGCATCCGTGACGGCGAATTGATGCGCCTGAGCGACGTGATCTTAGACCATGCCAAAGCGGTCTTTCAGCCGGTCGCGGAAGAAAGCGTTTTAGATAAGTTCTATGCCAAGTACGGACTCGACTCCGACCGAACCGTGCAAACCCTGCGCCGCGTGGTCTCGCTGTCTCGCCCGTTCCTGCATCTCCAAGAAAACGCGCCGAACTACACGCACAACATGAACAAGGAGCAGACCATTGTCGGCGTCCTGCACGGCTCCGCCCCGCGCTCGGAAAGCGAGCAGCGGTTCGGCTCCATGCTCACCGAATCGGTGCAGAACATCAAGGACCAGCAGATTACGAACTCCAACGAGCCGGACCAAGTTTTATTTTTGCATGAACGTGCGGCCTTCCCTTTACGTCTACTTCAGGGAATGGATTCGTATCGGTATGCGTATGACCAAGTGAAGTCGCAGGGCGCGGCGGCGAACCCGATCCATACTCGGACCGATGTACAGGAATGGGTGCGGATTTCCCCGCCGTCCGCTGAAGACCAGAAAGCCGCCTGGCGGACGTTCGCAGTCGGCTGGGCGTCGGGCGTGATCTCCGAAGAGCGCGAGTCGCGGTACACAAGCGTCGGAACGCGCACGCAGCTCAAGTTTGTCGCAAGCTATGTGGACCGCTTCGGAATGCCGAAGTCCGATGCTTTAGGCGGCTTCAACACGGTTGAAACGCCCGTCGCCGGGTTCAAGGCGGAAGCCGGCAGCCCGGACCGCCCGCCGCTCGAAGCCCGCGACATCGTCCAGCGCCTGTGCGACGACCGCCGGATGCAGGCGCAGATCGCCGCCGCGATTGACGAGCGCCTGCGCGATTTAGGCGCAAAAGCGCTGGGAGACCGCTTAGTAGTCCACGCCGGAGCGCAGAAAGCGGCCTGGCCGCCCGCATTTTACAATGCCTATTATTTTGTGCTGATGGGTTACCTGGAAGAAATCAACTACGGCGGAAGCCAGTCGGTCTCCGCTCCGGCGGCGGAAACCACGGCTCTGCCCGCCGTCATCCCCAGCAGCGCCTCCGTGACCGTCGCCGCACCATCGGCAGCCGGAACACGGACGCTTAAAGAACGGCTGACGGATTTGAAAGAGCTTCTCGCCGAAGAAATAATCACGCAGGATGAGTTCAACACGCGGCGCAAAGAAATACTCGCCGAAGTTTAGAAATATAGCACTATGACCCGACGATTTCTGTTCTTGAGCCTCGCCCTCGGCGTATGGGCCGCTTCTGCGACCCTGACGGCGACCGCACAAACGCCGCCGCTGGCGGTCCTGACGCAGCATAACGACAATGCCCGCACCGGCGACAACCTGCGGGAAACGCAGCTTAACACCTCTACCGTCAACGTCAAGCACTTCGGCAAGCTGTTCACCCGCCGCGTGGACGGGTACTTATACGCTCAGCCGCTGTATGTTCAGAACGTGCGGTTCCCCGGAAAAGGGCTGCACAATGCCGTGTATCTTGCAACTGCTCACAACAGCGTCTATGCATTTGACGCCGACGACCCGGAGGCCAAGTTGCCGCTGTGGCGAGTGAATTTAGGGCCATCGGTGCCTGCCGCCGAAGTCTATAAAACCAAATGGACCGACATGCGTGTGGAAATCGGTATCACCAGTACGCCCGTCATTGATGCCAAGTCCGGCACGATTTTCGTGGAAGCCAAAACCAAAGAGCATGGAACGTATGTCCAGCGGCTTCATGCGCTGGACATCACCACCGGCGCGGAGCGGCGAGGCAGCCCGGTTTTAATTCAAGCCAGCGTTCCCGGCACCGGCATGGAAAGCAGCCACGGCACGGTTACGTTTAACCCGGTCAAAGAATTGCAACGCCCGGCCCTGCTGCTGACCGGCGGCGTCGTGTACCTCGCGTTCGGCTCCCATGCCGACAGCCCGCCGTTCCACGGCTGGATTCTGGGCTATGATGCCCGGACGCTGGCCCAGACCTGCGTGTTCAATCTGACGCCGAACGGCGATGAAGGCTCCATCTGGCAGGCCGGCATGGGCATGGCCGCTGACCCGGCGGGCAGCATTTACGCCATGATCGGCAATGGCACATTTGACGCCGACAGCGGCGGCTCGGACTACGGCAACAGCATTCTGCGTTTGACGCCGAAGTCCGGCACCCTAAAGGTAGCCGACTACTTCACGCCATACAATCAGGAAAACCTCAGCGAAAACGACCAGGACACCGGCGCGTCCGGCCCGCTGCTCATTCCCGGCACCGACCTTCTGCTGGGCGGCGGCAAGAACGGCTGGCTGTATCTGACCCAGCAGGACAAGCTGGGCCACTACAAAACAGACTCAGACAGCCAGATATTGCAGACGTTCCAAATTACGCACGGGAACTGCCACGGGTCGGCAGTCTACTGGAATGGGCCGGGCGGGCCTTTGGTCTATATCTGGCCGGAGTTCGCGCATTTGATGTCGTTCCGGCTGACGGGAAATAAGCTGAACTCTTACCCGGCGTCGGAAAGTGACATCGCCGTGCCGGACGGGATGCCGGGTGCGTTTTTGTCGGTTTCCGCCAGCGGCAGCCAGGCCGGAACGGGGATTGTCTGGTCTGCCGCGCCGTATGACGCCAATGCGAACTGGAATACCGTTCCCGGCGTTCTGCGGGCTTACGATGCTTCGGACCTGTCCCATGAGCTATGGGACTCTGAGATGAACCCGGCCCGTGACGGCAGCGGCATGTTCGCCAAGTTCTGCGCCCCGACTATCATAAACGGCAAAGTATATTTATCCACGTTTTCGAACCAGCTTCAAGTGTACGGCCTGCTCGGCTCCTCTGCGCTGTCCATCACGCGGGCAGCGGCGACGCGCACCCAAATCGCCGTGACGTTCAGCCAGCCCGTCGACGGCAAAACCGCAGTGACAGCGCAAAATTATTCGCTGGAGGGGGGGCGCATCTTGGCGGCGAAACTTGGTTCTGATGAGAGAACGGTCTATCTGAGGACGAATCCGCTGACCGCGGGGAAGCTTTACACGCTCACAGCCAGCGGGGTACAGGGGCAGGCAGAAGGGAAGCCAATGCTGCCGCCAGCAACTCACGCCTGGTTCCGGCTGGGCCAGCCGCGCTTAAGTCAGCAGCGTGTGGGTCAGTAGCCTTCCGGCGTGATGTCATCGGCGGCGATGCCGGCTAGGTTGACTTCAACTTGGCCGGCATTCTCGCGCACCGGCAGGGAAATCAGCGCGGGGAGATGTTCGTCGGGGCTGCGCCGCGTCCCGTGGATGTTCGCGCCGCCGGACGTAAACGCCGCGCCGTGGCAAGGGCATTGAAACTGGACGGCATCGGCGCTCCATTCTACTTCGCAGCCCCGGTGGGTGCATTTGGCGGAAGTCGCGGTAAGCGTCTTTGCGTCGGTGCGGGTGACGTAAAAAGTCCCGCCGTTTTTGAGTGTCACAAGCTGGGGCTTGCCGGCAAGGAACGTCTCAGACTTGCCGACGGCAGTCCACTGGTCGGCGGCGGCAGACGCGCGGCCTGCCATCGCCAGAGCAAGCCCCACCCCAGCAACTGTTTGGAGCGCTTCTCGCCGGGTTACTCGGCCTGCTTGCCGTTCTTCTTCCTGAGCCATTTCGTTTTTCTTTCTCCTCTGTCAGCAGACATTCGCGTAACGGGCCAGCACGGATTCTTGGGTTGTCGGGCGGGATTTGTTGGAAACTTGCAGGAAAACAATCGTGCCGTGAACATCCGTGCAGAGCGCCAACGTATCGGTGGATTGCAGCATCAGATGAAAGCCCATGCCGAGGGAAACGCGGGTCGAGAACCCCTGTTCCAGTGTTGCGCGGGCCAAATGCGCCGGTGCGATGCCCGCCCCGTGGTCGGCGATCTGGACCGTCACCGCATCTCCGGCCGACCAAACCGTTGCCAGGCCGCCGTTGCCGTGCTTGACGGCATTGGTCGCCGCTTCCGTGGTTGCCGTGCAGAGGTCGTCGACCCGGTCCGGGTGCATACCAATGTCCTTACCGATGCCGTTTAAGGCATGGCGCAGGGCGCTGGCGTCGGCGGGAACTGCCAGCGTAAGCGACAAGACCGGGGCCACATGCGCGAGGTCGGCAGGAGGAATTTCTCCGGCTTCCACGAGCCGCAGCTTGCCGCCGGTGACTGCCAGCAGGACATCGCGGTTGAAAACGCGCCGCTGTTCTTCGCTCTCCGTTAGCTTCTCGTTGGCCTGCTGCAGCTGGTCATTGGAGCGGTTGAAGCGTGTCAGCGTGGTTCGCAAGTACCCAGTGATGATGGCAATCGTGGCGGTCCCCAGCAGCAGCGCCGCAAACTCAATGCCTTCAGCGGCAGTCGGGAAAGAAAACAAGCCTAGCCCGTGCTTGTTGTCGGCGAACAAGTAGACCCGCGCCAGAACAAGCGCCGCAAGCGCCGTACCGACGCCGCCCCAGACGCCGAACAAAGCCGCGCCGACAGCGACGGGGATCAAGTAAAAGATCGTGTAAGGCCGGTTGATGCCGGCAATGTCTTTTAATCCGACTTCAAGCCAGGTACATAGCCCGAGAAGAAACACGGTAAGCAGGACTGCTGCAAGGGAATTAGCGGGCTTCAGCAGGAAATTGGATTTCATGGATGGTCTTACAAGCCAGAAGGTGTGAATTTGGTCGGTTGTTTCTTGGGATACACTACCCCCATTCCAGCCGCCTAAAACCTGATGCCTCGCCGCGATTATACCCGTTCAGGACGCAGAAGTGGAAACAAGATCACATCGCGAATGGACGGCGCATCGGTCAGAATAATCGCCAGCCGGTCCACGCCCCCGCCAAAACCGCCCGTTGGAGGCATCCCGTACTCCATTGCCCGCAAGAAATCCTCGTCCATCGGATGCGCCTCGGCATCCCCGCCCAGCCGCAGCGCGGACTGCGCCGTGAACCGCTCCCGCTGGTCTTGCGGGTCATTGATCTCGCTGAACGCATTGCCAAGCTCCGCACCGGCCATGTAAATCTCAAATCGGCGCGTGAGGCTTGGGTTATCCGGCATCTTCTTTGCCAGCGGCGAAGTTTCAGTCGGGAAGTCCGTGATAAATGTCGGCTGGACAAGATTCGGCTGGGTAAACCGCTCATGCAGCTTTTCCACAATGCCGCCAATCGTCGGCTCGTTTTCCGTCGGCAGTCCCAAACGCGCCAGAACCGCGTGCGCGGCCTCCAAAGTCGCCAGTTCTTCCGGCTGCACTCCTGCGTAGCGCTGAATGCCTTCCAGCATCGGCAAGCAGGCGAAAGTCGGGGCCAAATCAATGTCCTGGCCCCCATAAGAAAACTGTTCGCTCCCGTGCACTGCCCGGCAGATATGGCGGTACATGCCTTCCACTAAATTCATCATGTCGTCCAAGTTGGCGTAAGCCGCATAAACTTCCATCATGGTGAACTCCGGCGAGTGCCGCGGGGAAATGCCCTCGTTGCGGAAGACGCGCCCGATTTCGTACACTTTATCCATGCCGCCGATAATCAGGCGCTTCAAGTAAAGCTCCAAAGAGATCCGCAGGTGCAGCTCAATGTCCAAAGCGTTGTGATGGGTGAGAAACGGCCGCGCCGCCGCGCCGCCGGCGACGGTTTGCAGCACCGGCGTTTCCACTTCCAGATAATCCTGGCTGTCCAAGAACTCGCGCATGGCGCGGGCCACTTTCATGCGCCCCAGCAGCCTTTCCCGCGACGTTTTATTCACCAACAGGTCCACGGGCCGCTGCCGGTAGCGCATTTCCGGGTCTTTCAGGCCGCCGGACTGCTTTTCTTCGCCGTCGTCAGTTTCATATTCTTTGCCGAGCGGCAGGGAGCGCAGGGACTTGGCAAGCAGGGTCCACTCACGCACATGCACTGAAATCTCGCCGCGCTGGGTCCGAAACACAAAGCCTGAGATGCCTGCAATGTCGCCCAAGTCTAAGTGGTGCTTGATGTCGTCAAAAAGCGTGTCGCCGACTTCATCTTTTCGGACATACAACTGAATGCGCCCCGAATTATCCGTAAGGTCCAAGAATGCAACTTTGCCCTGCACCCGCACTGCCGTAATGCGTCCGGCGAGAGAGACGGTCTTGGTATCAAGATCCTCAAAGTCCGCGATAATCTGCGCGGCATGATGCGTGACATCAAAGCGCTCGGCGGCGAATGGGTCGCGCCCGGCAGCCCGCAGCGCTTCCAGCTTTTGCAGGCGCACAGGGTCTACGCCCTCAGCAGTGCTCTGGGGTAAAGTTTCTTCAGACACAGAGAAATTCCTTCTAAATATGGTCAGTGAATAATGCTATAAAGCGTGCCGGGGTTGTAGAAAACCCCGGCAAGAGATGTCCTGCGGACAAGGAGAAGTCATCTGAGATCGTCCTTATCTTCGTCCGAAGGACGCTTCTTTGCCGGGGTTTTCTACAACCCCGGCATTATCTCCAAAAGCGCTCTTTCTAAAAAAGACGGCAAAAAGGGCGGGGGCAAAGCCCCGCCCGTCAAGAAAATTATTTGCGGATCGCAACGATCTTATAGCGCGTCTTGCCGGCGGGGGTCGTGACGCTGACGGAGTCGCCGA
>CAXTRL010000195.1:0-6857 GCA_964246575.1 uncultured Armatimonadales bacterium | reverse complement strand
CAACTTTTGGGGTGAAGTCCTGCTGTGATTTCACGGAAAGATTAGGTATACTAGACCGCAATGTCCCCTACCCCATCTTCTACCCAGATTCCGTCCGTTTCCAATACGCCCGCTGTTTTGCACCGTGACTGGCGGCTGTTTTCCGCTGCCGTGGCTTTGTTCGGCTTCGGGTTTGCCATGTACGGCGCGGTCTTTATCAACTTTATCACGGAAACGCTGGGCGTTCGCGCGGTCCAAATGGGCGCACTGGAGTCCACGCGCGAGATACCGGGGCTGCTGGCGGTCGGCATTGCGGCGATTTTCGCCCGGTTCGCCGAAGCGCGGATTGCGGCGCTGTGCCTTTGCATGAGCGCCCTGGGCGTGGCGGCGACCGGCTTTGTGCATTCCTACGCCGAGCTGGTGCTGGTGACGGTGTTCTGGTCAGTGTTCATGCACCAGTGGTTTACGTCTTCGTCCGCCATTCCGCTGGCGCTGGCGTCCGGGCTGGAAGGCGGGCGGCATCTGGGGCGCATGGGCGCGGTCGGGGCAGGCGCGGCGATTTTGGCGTTTGTGACGGTGCGGCTCGGCGTCGGCCATGTTTCGTACCCGGTGTTTTTCGTGACTGCCGCCGGGTTCATCTTTGCGGGCGGGGCGTGCCTGCTGCCGATGTCCGGGGCGTCGACGACGCACAATCGCCCGCGCCTGTTGATGCGCCGGGAATATGGCCTCTTTTACGGCTTGACATTTCTGGAAGGCTTCCGGCGTCAGATTTTCACGACGTTTGCCTTGTTTGCTTTAGTGGAGCAGTGGCATGTGCCGCTGGCGCAGATCACGACGCTGATGCTGCTCAATGCCGTCGCTTCCTTTGCCGTCGCCGCGCCGGTGGGCCGTCTGATTGACCGAATCGGCGAGCGTTATTCCATGACGTTTTACTATTCGGCCATCGCGCTGACGTTTGCGGGCTATGCTTTAGTGCAGAACGTCTTGGTGCTGGAATGCTTGTGGGTGTTTGACAGCATTTTGTTTTCGTTTGGCGTCGGCATCACGACGTACCTCAGCCGGATTGTCCGGCCCGGCGAGATGACGCCGAGCTTGTCCATGGGCCAGACGATGAACCACGTTGCGGCGGTGGTCATTCCCGTCGCCGGCGGGCTGCTCTGGCACCGCTTCGGCTACCATGCGCCGTTCTGGTGCGGCGTCATCGCGGCAGTTATTTCGCTTGCGATCACCCAGGCCGTTCTGCCGCGCCCTCAGCCCGCCACTTCCCCCGCTGCCGCTTCGTAGTTCAGGCTGCATACAGGGGCAAATAGCTCAGGGACGAGGGACTAAAGTCACTCGCTGGAAGGCGTTCAGAAACGCCACCTGTCCAGGGGACAGCAAGATGAGGATAGAAGATAAAGATGGGGAATAATCTTATCTTGCTCTTCTGTCCCCTGGACAGGTGGCACGTCCGCGTGCCTTCCAGCGAGAGACTTCAGTTCCTCGTCTTGATTTGCTCTTAGCTTGCTTAACCTCCTGGTCTCCGCGCAACTTATTTTTTGTGTACCCCTTGACATTCATGCAATCTTCGGTATAATAAAACAATCGTGCGTATTCGTATAAGCATTTATACTGAGGGCGGGGAAGCGGAGACAAGAAATGCCGGTGACGGCCAAAAGCATCGCGCGTGAATTGCAGTTGTCGCAGCCGACGGTTTCGCGGATTCTTAGCGGCGATCCCCGGCACCGGGCCGCCCCAGACACCCGGCGGCGGGTGCTGGAAACGGCGTCCCGGCTGGGCTACCAGCCGAATGCTCTGGCCCGCTCGCTTCGGCGGGGGCGCACCGGGATTATCGGCCTGTACACGAACCACGATTACGATGCCCGAAACAATTTTTTAGGCACGATCATCGGCGCGTTGTAGCGCGGCTGCGAAGCGCAGGGCTTGGACTTGCTGCTGCACAGCGCACACGGCGGACGCTCTGCCGAAGAGATGTACGGCACGCTGCGCGACGGGCGCATTGACGGCCTGATCCTCCATGCTAATGCCGACGATCCGCTGGTGGCCCTGCTCGGCCAGTCGCCGCTGCCGGTGGTGACGGTGGCGGACCGGCTGCCGTTTCTGCCCGCCGTCACCTGCGATGACGCCGATGGAATGCGGCAGGTCATGGCCTATTTCTGGGAGCGCGGCCTGCGCCGCTTCGTGTTCCTCGCGCCCGACGAGCAGCTGACTTCCGTAGAGCGCCGGTGCGAAGCCTTTGTCGCGGAAGCCCGGCGCTACGAAGTTCCGGCCCATGACTGGTCTATCCTGCGGGTCTGCGAGACCGATTTGGGAGACACGGTACGGCATCTGCGCCAATTGCCGTCGCCCTGCGCGGTCGCCTGCTGGAATGACCGCTCGGCCTACCAGCTTTTGCGCGAATGCCGGGCGCAGGGTGTCGCCGTGCCGGAAACGCTGGCGGTGGCCGGGTTTGACGGCTTCCAGTCGGAGATCATTCCGCTGTGGGATTTGGTCACGGTGGAGTGTCCCTGGGAAGAAGTCGCCGCCCGTGCGCTGGAACTGCTGATGCGTTTAGTGAACGAGGCTGCCGAAGCCAATCCACCAAAGGAGGTTTGTTTGCCGGTTCGTTTGTGCCTGGGAAATACCGTTTAACCGCTCTTTTACATCTCTCATCTGACTCGTGTTTGTTTTCTTTCACTAACCCATTTCTAGGAGAAAAAGTCCATGAAGACTGCATCATCGTCCAAAGCCGCTCGCGGCTTTACGCTCATTGAGCTTCTTGTCGTCATCGCTATCATCGCGATACTCGCTGCCATTTTGTTCCCGGTGTTCCAGAAAGTGCGCGAAAACGCCCGCCGTGCCGCCTGCGAAAGCAACTTGCATCAGATGGGGCTTGCCTGCGTCCAGTATATTCAGGACAGCGACGAGACATTTCCCCCGTGTGCGTGTGCTACTGGCATTAACGGCACTTTCGGCAGCGGTGTCGGAACATATACCAACTCCGTGACAGGCGTGTCTAGGACTGGCAACGGAGTTGCCGTAGGATTTTTTGACGTTATCCAGCCCTACTTGAAGAGCCAGCAGGTCGTTCGATGCCCAGATGATCCTTCAGCGTCGAACGCTGACCCGACAGTCAATGGAGCGTCGGATTACACCAGTTATTTCTACAACACTGTCATTGGTGCCCCACACAGCTACGACGGCAACTATACCTACCCTGGTGTTGCTTTGGCGACACTGTCCCACCCGGCAAGCACAATTTTAATTGGCGACTCGAACGGCTACTCTGCGAACAGCAGCGTTCCTTATAACAGTGGAAGCGCCAGCGGAAATGGAAACTACTGCGGCTATCAAGTCCTTGACTCAAAAGACGACGGTAACTGCAATGGAAGTGTGACTGGATCAATGTCCCTACCAGGCGAAACTCGCCACACCGAGGGTGGAAACTATGCGTTCGCTGATGGTCATGCAAAGTTCGTGCGACCTGCTAATGTCTGGGGTGCACATTCTTCATTCAGCAGTGGCAAGTTCCAAATCTACACTGTGGGTATTTCCGGCGAGAACCCGACGTTTAATGCAAGCACAGAATAGGTAAGCACAGGCACCTCACCCCGCCGCAAGCGGCGACCCTCTCTTTTGCTTAAAGAGAGGGAAGGAACTTGTTCCGGGTGAGGTTTTTCTTTTGAGACAAGTTCTATCAATGAGGAACAAATGAAACCTATTCAGAGACGAATACGCGCTCCGTGGCTGGCCTGCGGCGTGGCGGCGATGCTTGCGCCAAGCGCCGGGCTGCTGCACGCCTCCCCGGCGCAGGCGGACATCGTAAAAGTTGTAAAGACCGGCAGCGGGTATCGGCTTCTCCGGGACGGACAGCCGTACTTCGTCAAAGGCGCGGGCGGGGACGGTTCCAAAGTGATGCTGAAGGCCGACGGCGGAAACTCGTGGCGCACCTGGGGCGGCGATCCTGCGGGTAAGCTGGCGGAAGCCCAGAAACTTGGCATGACCGTGACCGCCGGGATCTGGCTGGGACACACGGACAACGGCTTTCATTGGGATAACGTCAATGCCGTCGCGGCCCAAAAGGAAGATACCCGGAAAACAATTTTAGCGAACCGCGACTCTCCCGCCCTGCTGGTTTGGGCGCTCGGCAACGAAATGGAAACCGGCGGCAACGAACAGAACACGGCCATGTGGAACGCCATTGAAGACATGGCGAAGATGGCCCACACGCTGGACCCGAACCACCCAACCATGACAGTCGTGGCGGAGCTGGGCGGCGACAAAATCAAAGAAATCAACGCGCTTTGCCCCGACATCGACATTGTCGGCATCAACACCTACGGCGGCGGGCCGTCCATTGGACAGCGCTACGTTCAGGCCGGCGGCGTTAAGCCATACATCGTTACGGAATACGGTCCGCCCGGTACCTGGGAAAGCGGGCGCAATTCCTGGGGCGTCGTGCCGGAGCTGACTTCCACCGAAAAAGCGGAGCGGTACAAAGCCACCTACGAAAAAGGCATCCTGAACCAGCCCTTGTGCCTGGGTTCGTATGCGTTCACCTGGGGCAACAAGCGCGAAGCGACGGACACCTGGTACGGAATGCTGCTGCCCGACGGCGCAAAGCTCGCCCCGGTGGACACGCTGGCGACGCTCTGGTCCGGCCACGCGCCGGCGACCCTCTGCCCGGTCATCAGCAGCATGACGGTGGACGGCGACGCGCAGGCCGCGCCGGGCGACACGGTCCATGTTTCGCTGGCGGCGTCCAACCCGCAGCCCGGCCCGCTTTCGGTGAAGTGGGTCTTGCAAGCGGACCCGGAGCTGTACCACACCGGCGGCGGCCAGGAAGACCAGCCGCCGACTTACCCGAACGCTATCGTGTCCGGCAATTTGAACTCCGCCGTCGTCAAGCTGCCCGCGCTCGGCGCGTACCGCTTGTATGCGTATGTGGAGAACGCGCACGGCGGCGCAGCCGTGGCGAACGTCCCGCTGGACGCCGCAAAAAAGGCAACAGTTGTGCCAAAAGCAGCTTTGCCGCTGGTGCTGTATGCCGAGAACGGCGACCCGCAGCCGTACATCCCGTCGGGCTACATGGGCACCACAGCCGCCATCAAAATGGACCCAGCTTGTACGACCCAGCCGCATTCGGGAAAGACTTGCCTGCAAGCGGACTACACCTACATTGACAACTGGGGCGGCGTCGTCTGGCAAAGCCCAGTCAATGACTGGGGCAAGCTGCCGGGCGGCTACGATCTTTCTGGGGCCAAAACGCTGTCATTCTGGGCGAGAGGCGATCAGGGCGGCGAAGTCGTCACTTTCCTGTACGGCCTGCTCGGGGCGGACGCCGCGTATTCCGACAGCTCCACCGGCAAAGTTGTGGCGACGCTGACCAAAGACTGGAAGCAGTACACGATTGACGTTTCCAGCAAAGACCTTTCCGACATCAAGACCGGCTTCGCCTGGACTCTGGCCGCGCCTGGAAAATCCGTCCGCTTCTACTTGGATGACATCAAGTATCAATGAATGCAAGTGAGCCAGGAGCCGCGGGTTCAGGGGCCACGGGTTGAAACCCGTGGCTCCTACGATTCCTGTTTTCGCGCCCCCTTTTTCCTGCTCCCTGTCACAAATAAGCACCTATGAAACACAACCTATTCGGCTCTATCGCGGGCCTTCTTCTGCTGAACGTCATCACGGCACACGCCGACACGGTCAAAAAACCTGCACTGCCGCTTTCTGTCTACTCGGACGCCGGGCGTCCCGAACCGTTCACGCCGTCAGGCTACATGGGCAATACCGGAGCGATCAAGATGGACGAAAAGTCTACGGACGCCCCGCATTCCGGCAAAACCTGCCTCAAAGTCAGCTACACGGCAAAAAGCCAATGGGGCGGCGTGGTCTGGCAAAACCCGCCGAACAACTGGGGCGCGAAGCCCGGCGGCTTGAACCTTTCCGGTGCCAAGAAGCTGACGTTTTGGGCGCGTGGCAGCCGGGGCGGTGAAGTCGTCTCATTCGGCTTCGGCCTCATCGGCCACGACAAGCCGTACCATGATTCAGGCAAGGGCAACCTAGACAAAGTGACCCTGACTAAAGCCTGGAAGCAGTATTCCATTCCCATGTCCGGGCAGAACATGTCCCGGATTGTCACCGGCTTTGTCTGGACCCTAGACGCGACTGGCTCCCCGGAGACGTTTTACCTGGACGACATCCGCTATCAGTGACGCGACTGCATAGATTTCTTGACAGACAGGCGCGGGGCGTTGTATACTAAGCCGGTATGCGGCGTCGCCGCGCCGTGTTTGTTGCGCTTCTCGGCAAATCTTCTTTCGGCAGGCACAAAACGACTTCATCCCGCGTATACCAAGCAGCTCTCTTATTTTATTCTGACAAAGGAACGCAGTCATCTATTATGGCAAACGACACGACTTCCGCCGCATCTCTGCCCTCGACCCGCAACGGCGCGGACACCGCCGGTTATTCGAAAGCCATTGAAATCAAAAATCTCGTCAAGCAGTACAAAAAAGTCACGGCGGTCAACAACATCAGCCTGGACGTGTACGAAGGCGAAATTTTCGGGTTTCTTGGACCGAATGGCGCGGGCAAAACAACCACGATCAAGACTTTGCTTGGCCTGATTTTCCCCACTTCGGGCGAAGTGCTGGTGCTGGGCAAGCCCGCCGGGGACATCGACGTCAAAGAAAAGATCTCCTATCTCCCGGAGTCCCCCTACTTCTATGAGCATATGACCGCCCAGGAAGTGGTCGGGTTCTACGGCAGATTGTTTGGGCTGTCCGGGGTCGCCAAGCAAAAGCGCGTAGATCAATTGCTGGAGCTGGTGGGCCTGAACCAGACCGGCAAAAAGCCGCTGCGCTCGTTTTCCAAAGGAATGCTTCAGCGCGTCGGCA
>CAXTRL010000194.1:0-6866 GCA_964246575.1 uncultured Armatimonadales bacterium | reverse complement strand
GCCGGGGACTGCGCCGTGCTGCTTCAGAAAAGCCGCGATTTTCGCCCACGCTTCCGCCTGGGCGTCCGTCCAAATCCCGGCGTCGCCTGCCGTGATCCGGACCCGCGCTTCCACCGCAGCAGCTTCCGTGATAATCAGCCCCGCGCCGCCGACAGCTCGCGCTCCGAGATGCACGAAATGCCAGTCGTTCGGCATCCCGTCTTCGGCGCTGTACTCGCACATGGGGGAAATACCGATGCAGTTCCGCAGCGTCACCCCGCGCAGTGAATATTCGTCAAAAAGATCCAGTATATTTACCAGGTTTTTCTTTGGGCTGCCGGCAAAAGCCGTGTTATAATGAATTTGTTGTTACTTGCTGTTAATCTTGCCGTGATCCTGGAAAGACAACCAACAAATGCTCGTCCCGCTATTTCTTGCCGCGACCCTTGCCGCTCAAGCTCCCTGCACGCAGGCTGCCCCGAACACGAGATTGCCGAAAACAAGCCTTGCGTTCACAGTCAACATTCCGCCGATCCCGTTGTTCGGGACGGAAACGCCGCGCTTGTCGTCAAGCCGCCGGCTGATCCCCCTCAAAGCTACTCTGGCTTTAGATGGACCGGAAGAAATTGCACGCGAAGAAGAAGACCTTGTCGGCGCAATCAACACCGAGCGCACCTCGCGCGGCCTTGAGCCGCTGGCGGTCGATTCGCTGCTAGGCGAAGCCGCCTGCGCTCACTCCCGCGAAATGTGCGACCTCAATTATTTCAATCATCATTCGCCTACGCCCGGCGAGGCCACTCCCGTAGACCGCTATGTGGATGCGCTGCACGCGGACGGAGAACGGCAGCCGGCCAGCGCCCTGGTCGGGGAAAACATTTTCTTCGCCAGCGTGACCAACGATATTTACAACGCCCAGTACGCGCATCAAAGGCTGATGGCAAGCCCTGACCACCGAAAGAACATCTTGGAGCCGCGCTTCACAAAAGTCGGCGTCGGCGTGTACCGCGATCCCGAAGGCCGGTTCTGGGTCACGGAAATGTTCCTGCGCGACAGCTAAAAAGTGGTTTTAGCCTGCGCCGACCTTGCCCAGCCAAAGTCCGATGCCGAAGACAATTCCGCCGCCGACAATGACCTGTCCGACAGTCTGCGCCAGCGGGCTTTTCATGAAATGGTAGCGGATATAGGCAATGGCAAGCAGCTCCACCACGACGACGCCGTAAGCGATATGCAGGGCCACACTTAGCACGGCGATCAAAAACGGCAGTGTGTGCAGCATTCCGCCTACAGTAGTTGCAAGGCCCGTAATCGCGCCGCGTGCCACCGGGTTGCCGCGCCCGCTCACTTCGCCGTCGTCGGACAGCGCTTCGGCCAGCCCCATGCTGATGCCGGCTCCGACCGAGGCCGCCAATCCGACGTAAAACGCGGACAGCGGACGATGGGTCAGCCCGGCAGCGGCAAAAATCGGCGCAAGCGTTGAAACGGAGCCGTCCATGAGGCCAAGCAGCGCCGGCTGAACTTTTTGCAGCACAAACTGCGTGTCAGTTTCCGCTTGGGTTTTCGACCCGGTTTGGGCTTCCGTCTCCGAGACCGAGGACTTCAAGCGCGGGTCCTGCTCGGCGGCGGAAGTTGGGGAAGGGGTCGTTTCAGCGGCCATGAAAATTTGTTCTCTTTCAGCGACATTCAGATGCTTTTGTTTTATTCCCGCGTCATCCCGCCAAGCAAACGTCCTGCGGCCTTTTTCGTGGCCGCTGCCTGCTGCGTTCTGCTGCCGGCTTCCGCGCTCTCGCCGCACAAGACCGTGATTTCGCGTGCCTCCCGCGTCGTTTTCAGCGCGGTCGGCGTTCATACTCACGCCGATTACCTGCTGTTCGACACCGGCGCTTTAGATTTGCTGGCGCTTCAGCGTGACCCGGCCCATTATGCCGGGCTGTCTTTCAAGGCGCATTCGTCCCTGCCCACCAACCATGCCGCGCTGCCGCCGGATTTAGCCGCCTTCAGCTCCCCCGGCGATCCCCCTTTGGAAAATCCTTACGGCGCGATTGACGGCGGCTCCGGCAAGCCCGGATGGACCCTGCTGCCGGGCCATCAGAACGGCAAAAACGTGGTGAAAGTCCTGGTGCCAACCCGGTTCGCCAACTGGCTTGCCGCGCAGTCCCCCGCCCGTCGCAAGCAGTACGCGCAGCCTGGGCGCTACACGCTGGTTGTGACTTGGACGAGTCCCCCACCCCCGGCCCCTCCCCCATAAGAATGAGAGGGGAGCGAAAAAGAAGAACAGCAGATAAAGAAGTAGAAGCCATCTCATAAATACTCGCGGTGCTTTTTGACCGTCTTCCAAGCCACTGCTGGAAGGGATGTTTACTCTAAAGTACAGCACACAAACAGGGCCTAAAAAGCCGTTCTGAGAGGCCATTGCTATCTATGAGATACCTTCTAGTCTGCTTCCTAATCTTGCTCTTAATCTGGCTCCCCTCTCCCGTTCCGATGGGGGAGGGGCCGGGGGTGGGGGACTTCTTTTCTTGACTTCATTCAGCCAAGCGGCTATAATTCCGGTATGGAACTCCAAGATGGTCCCGGCATTGACCTGCATACCCACACCACCGCGTCCGACGGCAGCTTAACGCCGGCGGCGCTTATCCAGAAGGCACACGAAATCGGACTGGCAGCTCTGGCCGTCACCGACCATGATACCATCGGCGGTCTGGCGGAAGCGGCAGACGCGGCGCGGGAACTGGGGCTGGACTTCCTGCCGGGCGTGGAGCTGTCTGTGGAAGACAAAGACGGGCGGTTCCATCTTTTAGGCTACGGGTTTGACCCGGAGTTCCCGGAACTTGCGGAAAAGCTGATCACTTTGCGGCGGAACCGGGCCGCGCGAAACGTGCAGATGGCGGAAAAGATGGCGGAACTCGGCCTGCCGGTGACGCTGGACGATGTGCGGGCTGCCGCCCAAAAACAAAGCGGGGACGGCGAAGAGTCGGAAGTCATCGCCCGCCCGCATTTCGCCCAGGCGCTGATCAACAAAGGCGTCGTGTCGTCCACCCAAGAAGCGTTCGACACGTATTTGGCTTCGGGAAAGCCGCTGTACCAGGCCAAAGAAGTGCTGACGCCTGCCGACGCGATTGGGCTGCTGCACCGGGCCGGCGGCGTTGCCGTTATGGCCCATCCGGGGCTGGTCCCGCTGTCCGAGACGGCACTGGCCGTGCGTGTTTCTGCCCTGCACGACGAGGCAGGTTTGGACGGCATTGAAGCCTTGTATTCCCAGCACTCTCCGGCAGAAACCGAGCGATTTTTGGGCCTGGCCCGCCGCCACGATCTGCTGGCAACCGGCGGCTCCGATTTTCACGGCACGCCCAAGCCGCATGTCCCGCTCGGCGTTGTTTTCGGCGGCAGACCCGCCCCTGCGTCCCTGCTTGCGACGCTGCGCTCCGCCCTGAAAAGATAATTTTATGACTTTTATGCTGGACGAAATACGGCAGCAGCCGGAAGCCGTGCGCCGGATCCTCAGCGAAGAAGCTCTCGGCGTCGAGGCGCTTGCCGCGGAAGTCCGCCGCCGCCGGATCGCGTATGTCTACGTTGCCGCGCGGGGAACATCGGAGAATGCCGCGCTGTACTGCAAGTACCTGCTGGAAATCCAGCACGGCCTGCCGGTCGCCCTCGCCGCGCCGTCGGTCTTTACGCTCTACGACGTTGTCCCAAACTTCGGCGAAAACGCGCTGGTGCTGGGCATTTCCCAGTCCGGCGCGGCCCCCGACGTGATTGAAGTCGTCCGCCGGGCGCGTGAGTCTGGGGCGCTCACGGCGTCCATCACCAATGACGCCCATTCGGAGCTTGCCGGCACCGCCGAGTTCCCGCTGGTCATCGGGGCAGGGGAAGAAGTCGGGGTCGCCGCGACGAAGACCTACACGGGAACGCTGGCCCTGCTTGCCCTTCTTTCCACCGCACTGGATACGGCGCACCCGGAGCGCCTGGAACACCTGCGGCGCGTGCCGGGCTTGATGGAGCAGGCGTTGGATTTAGACGATGCCGTGCATCACTTAGTGGAAAAGTACGCCGACTTGTCCGGCTGCGTGATCTTAGGCCGGGGCTACAGCCACGCCACCGCCGCCGACCTTGCCTTGAAGCTGACCCAGACCTGCGGCGTGTCCGCCCAGGCGTATTCCGCCGCCAATTTCCAGCACGGCGCGATTACCCAGGTCGTGCAGGGCTACCCCTGCCTGCTGCTTGCGCCGGACGGCAAAGCGTTCGCCCCGATGGCAAAACTTGCCGAAAAGCTCCGCGCCCAGCACCCGGCGCTGATATGCTTCGCCCACGACGCCGCCTTCCTCGCCGGCAGCGAAACCGCCGTCCGCATCCCCGGCGTCGTCGCCGAATGGGTCAGCCCGCTGGTCTACATCTTGGCCGGCCAGCTGTTCACCTACTGGCTCTGCCTCCTCAAAGGGATGGACCCAGACAGCCCGCGCGGCCTCGCCACCCTCACCCAAACCCGCTAAACAAAAACAAAACGCCCGGTCTCTGCTGAGACCGGGCGTTTCTGTTTGTGCTTTATCCTAACGCTTTGAGCACTTTCGCTGCCGCTGCTCTCACGCTGACATTGCCGACCTTTTCTGCCTTCTGCAAGTGTGCTTTAGCCTGCTGCATCGTGCCGAATTTCGTTCGTTCAGCGGGGCTGAGATGCTGCCAGCCATATCCGTAGTAGTAGTTGGCGGCGTCCCAATCCGGCGCAAGTCGCAGCGCAGCGTTGTACTCTTGCAGTGCTTTGGTATTGCTGTCCGCCTCGTACTCAAAGTTGTCGTACAAGCCGAGGCCGATGTGGGCTGCTGCCGCCAGTGCCGCAGGCTGAGGCGCGTTGGGGTCGAAATGCAAGTTGGCCTTGTAGTCCCACTTCACAAGATCAGGCAGTGCCGCATTGTAGTGGTCAACCGCCTCTGCCCACCGCCCATTCTGGTTAAGCAACAGAGCACACTCTAAGTTTGCTTTCGGAGCATAACTCCCTCCTTGAAACTGGCCCACTCTCGGATAAAAGATCGAGTGGTAGGCTTGAAGCGCCTCAGTCGTTTTGTTCTGACCCGCAAGAGCATCTGCTAAACCGAGGTAGCCGGAACCATCTTCTTGGACAGAAATGGCTTCCCGGAAATCTTCCTCAGCAAGAACAAAGTTGTGTGCGCGTAGGTTAGCCTTCCCATCCGCTAAAGATGTCATGTAATCGGTTTGTTGTTGTAGGCTATCAGCGGCCGCTTTGCCAGTAAGAACAATGCTGTATTGGGTGAGCGAATGCGGCTTAGGCGTTACCGCTGGCGCAGGGTCGGCAAGGCCGGGAACATTGGCGATAATCCAAAGGCTAAACAGAGCCGCGCTGCAAAAAGCAATTTTCATGGTTTCCTCTAGTTTCGAAAAGAAGCGGCAAAGCCGCTACGGAAGATTCGGCTGGTTCAAAGCAGTCCATGTTGGATAAGCCGGCAAGTTCGTGACAGTGCCGGGCGGTGTGATTGTCCCGCCTGTCGACGTATTGCCGTAGTGTGACCAGGACTTCGGAAGCGGCGTTTGAGGAATGGAAACATCTGCGTTCCATGACCAACTGTAGGAAGCCAGCGGGACATCTATACTGGTGCCTGGCGCGTGGTACATGATGTAATCGGTGTATTTCTCGTTAGCTACTTTGTACTCTTGATATTTATCCAGGACAAGCAGCCCAGGACTGTCATTTTCCGCCATCGTGTTGTGGTTGGGATCATAAGTCGAGCCATCGGCTTGGATGATTTGATTGTTGTAAACAATGCTGATGCCGCCGTTGGAGAGGGTTGTAAAGTCCAGTGCGCTGGCGACTGAATTGCCAGGTGCTACAGACGCTACGTTAGTATTGAGAGCGTATTCGGTGCGGTTGATCGCAACAAGTTGAACACGATACCAGTATCCTGTGCTTCCATACAACGACAGATTTGGAGTTGTCACTGTGTCCTTAAAGAGAATACCAGGAACATTATCGCCATCGGCACCTGCGTGAAGGTTTATGCCCGATTGCGCTTGGTATTTAGCGTCAAGTTCCACCGCGCCTACAGCAGACCCCGGAGGAGTGTAAGTTGGCAAGTCCAGCGTTACTTTTTGCGTTACGGTGATTGGGAAAGGTGCGCCTTGTCCAGAAGGAGGCGTCACTGTCGCGGTGCAGGTGACAGTTTGGCTCGTCGTACTGTCGTCCCAATACCAAGACGGCCCTGTGGCTTGCGAATTTGTCTGGGTATAGGTGTAGGGGTTGATTAGCCCGGCAAATGTGGCGCTGTTATCGCCGGAACTGACGTTCCAACTGCTACTCTGAACTGTATTACCGCTCACGCTCCATTTAATATTGGAAGCTGTGCAACCTAATGCGATACCGTTCAACGTCGCTGAACACTGCTGGCCAACCAGAATGTGCAGGTTGCCGCTGCTGTCAGGAATGGTGCCGGTGAGGCCGATGGTGACGGGGGAAGCGGAAGCCATGTAGTACACGCCGCTGGAACCCGACGCAACACTTGCCGTCGGGGTGCAGTACACCTCCAAGTTCCCGTTCGCATCTGCCGGAACCACCGAATAGTGCGTCCCCGAAGAAGTAGCCTGTTGAGACCCAGGCACCGCAGGGTCCTTCAGCGCGTCATCACACTTGCCGGTGGCGGTGGACGAGGACCAACTGGCTGACGAATACTGCTTGACGAGGAACTGCTGAGGGACAGGACCCGGAGGGCTGCTGGCTGTCCAAATCCACTGCGCTTCAATCTGTCCGCCGCAGGAAGGGCTAGTGCCGTTGACGTTGGTGCCGTAGAGAGGGCCGCTTTGCAGGTTCAGGGTTTGGTAGGGAGAAGGGGGAGCGCCTTGTGATGTTCCCTGACCGCCGGTGAGATTGGGGCCGGTGTAGTTGC
>CAXTRL010000193.1:4568-6945 GCA_964246575.1 uncultured Armatimonadales bacterium | reverse complement strand
AGCGTGGCGTCGGTTTCCTGGCGAACCGTGAGCAGCCCTCGGTAAGTGTGCCACGGGATGCCTTTTGCGCTTAAAGACCGGCCATCAAGCCGGGCAATTTTGAGGCATCCGCCCTGGCTCGGCAAAACTAACAGTGCTGATGTGTCGCCGCCCGTGACCGGAACATCTTGAAGGGCATCCGCTCGTGCGAGACCTATTCCCGCTGGCGCGGCGCTGATTTTGTAAACGACGCCGCCCTCGCCGCGAGCGAGTGGGCGCGTAGTCAGTGCATCACGCAGCACAAACGGCTTGTCGCAGGAAATCAGCAGCCGTGTGGAGTGATGAAATGTGTGATCCAGCCCAATCCGCAGGGAAATGGATGCGGCGGCAGAGGCGGCGGACGCAGGCAGAATGGGAGAAAGCGCCTGCACCGGGAGGGCAAGCAGGGCAAGAGCGATGGAAACGCGCATTTTTGCTCCGAGAATTGGCGATCAAGAAAAACGATTAGAAGAAAACGACAAAAGCGCGGGGCAATGCCCCGCGCTTGTTTGTATCGGGGTGACAGGACTTGAACCTGCGGCCTCTCAGTCCCGAACCGAGCACTCTACCAAACTGAGCTACACCCCGTTGTGCTGTCCCGGCATATTGCTAGGAATATCGCCGGAAGCACTGTATCATAGCCGATTTTGAGCCGCCCTGTCAAGACCTAAAAGAACATGGTTGCAGAATTGGAGGCTGCCTGCCGATAATCAAGGCAGAAAGTGACTTCAACCCATGCAATCGTCCCCATTTCATTTGGTTCTTGCCGCCGGACTGGCGACTTTGGGCATCGGTCAGGCCGTGCTGCCGACAGCGCACGCCCAGGACACACTTCCTGTGTATCAAGCTGCCGTCAAGAACCTGCACACGGCGCATACAAAGCGCGGTTTGGAAACGACAGGTACGATCATTAACACCGGGTCTGGGACGCTGACTTACACGTCCGTTGTTCTGGTATTCAAGTCTGCGGGCGGCGCAGAAGTCGCGGAAGCATCGGCGTACCTGACGACCGGCCCGGTCGGCCCCGGACAAAGCGCCGAGCTACGCAGCGCGTCGCCGCAGATGGCCTACGCCAGCGTTTCCGTGCGGCTGCGCGAAGCCGGGCATCCTGTCACAATCACTCCCAATCGCTAAGCTTGGGACAAGCGGCGCACTACTGTCTGGTAGTCAAACTGGGCCTGGAACAGCGCCCGGTCTCCCCAGCCGTAGCTTGCTTCCAGAAGGTCGCCGTCGCGGTACAGAGAAATCGGGAATGCGACCCGCTTTGTCGTGAACAACTCGCCCAAACCCTCATAGCACGCCGGAACATCGTCCGGCGTGATCGCCCGCAGGCAGGCTTTGAACCGAGGGCAGCCGTCTTCGTCAAACTCCAGCCGGACCATCCAGCCTTCATACTGCTCTTCAATGCCGGGATGCTGCGGGTCCCTCGTTTCCGGGTGATGCGGCTCATTACGCTCCAGCACGACATGGATCAGGCCGATATAGCCGCCCATCTCCGGGCAGTCCACGAAGTTGCTTCCCAAACCGACGCGGATCACCCGGCGCCAAATATCCGGGCCAACCGCGCCCGGCAGGTCGTCGATAAAGCCGCGCAGATGGTATCCCGTGAGGCTGCTTGGGTCGCGGCTCTCAAAATACGGCAGCAGCTTGGTTTCACTCATGGAACGCGCCCCGATGAGCGTTCTGCCGGGCGTCGGCGAGGGCAGGCGCACAGAATTTTTGTACGACTCCACATGCAGCTCCTGGGTCACGTTTCCGATGATGCCTTTAATGCAGATGCCGTCGCCAAGCTCGGTCAAGAACATGTCTTCCTGCCCGCCGGTCCTGCACGCGCCAAACTCAATGCCGCCGAATAGATGCTGAAGCTCAAGCTGTGCCGGACGCTCCTGCGGGTCTAAATAGCCGCCGTACACGCCGACGTCGTGGATAAACAGGCCGTTCGGCAGCACGACTTTCCCCCGGTAGCCCTGACCGGTCGCAAAAAAACCGGGATGTCCATCCGGCAGCGCCGCCGGGGCTAATCGCACATCTTCCATGATGACGCCTTCGGGGTTTGCATCATACCACAGCTTGCCGGGCCGGGGCGGGCAGTGGGGGACCGGAGTGCGCGGCCCGCGAATGCGCGTGAATGGAAACTTTTGCGCCATCTCGTAGACATTGTGCATGCCGGACATCGCTGCTTCGGGCAAATAAAAGAGAATGTTGGTGGAATACAGCTCGCGAGTGACAGGGTCCTTTATGCGGGCCAGACGCACCGTGACGCCGTAGGCCCTGTCTCCCGTTCCAGCGTCGGTCCAGGCTTGGATTGGCCCGTTGAACGCTGCTTCCCATGCCCCGCCGGGCTTTCGGGATTCCACGC
>CAXTRL010000193.1:0-4558 GCA_964246575.1 uncultured Armatimonadales bacterium | reverse complement strand
ACGCCGAACTCGCGTACTGTGTGCGGCAGCACCGGTATGCTATTTAAAAGAAATGTCGGTTTATCCAAAAGAACGGAATTGTTCACGCGGCAGACCTTTACTGGGTGAGATTTTTTGTTTTAGCCTCAACTGCAAGTTCGGCAAACTCCGATTTGTTTTGTGTGACAAGAAACGCGAAAAAACTGTTAACTATAGGCGAAAAAGAGGCTGCCGTCAAGCGGCAGCCTCTTCTCCATAATTCAAGACGACGCAATCAAGAAGCGGTTTTCTTTCGGCGCAGGGCGATCACGCCGAAGCCAATCAGCAGGCCGAGTGAGATAACGGAAGACGCTTCAGGAACCGCCGCCGGAGCATCGCTGACGCCGGTGACGGCGTCAATGTTGCCGTAGCCCGTGAACTCAATGTAATTAATCGTTGACAGGCCGGTGCCGGCAAGCGAAAAGGCTTGGCCGCCCGCCGAGCCGTTATAAAGCGTGTTGTCGGCATAGGCGACTGTTTGACCCACAAAAGCCGAAGTGGACAAAGTGGGATCAACCGGCTTCGTAAAATCATTCAGCGTTCCCCATCCGGTTGGGTCCGAGGCGGAGATGCCGGCCCAAGAATAGGGGTTTTCAGGAAAGAAAGTTTGGGTTGTCGAAAGCTGCGTGAAGTTAATTCCGTCGGCGCTGACGCTGACCGTTGGCGTCCCGTTCTGGAAGATGCCGTACTGGTCTATCACATACTGGCTCATGTCGGTGGTTGGCGTCACTGTGTAATCGCCGGTGGCCGCGTTTGCGCCGGAAAAGAGCGCATTACCATAAACAATGAAGTCGTCGCCGTACCAGTGGCTGTCGCTGTGCGTGATGGGAGCAGCCATCTTGACAATGAGCGACCCCGGTGTTCCCGTGTCCGGGCCGCCGAACCCGGCCAGCGCATTGATGCCGCTGGGCGTTGTATAATATGGCGGGGAAACAAGGGAAGCGTGATACTCCCCAGCAGAGCCGGACGACGCTGGGGCTTCATACAGCGTAGTCGGCGCTCCTAAAACAGAATTTGGGTTATTGAGGTAAGCGTTGGTTGTGCTGAGTACCGGCGTGCCGACGATGCTTGCGGCGTAGTTTTGGCTGCGTGCGGCTGTCGCGCCTCCAAGCTAAAATGCGAGGGTGAGCAGTCCCAATACGGGACGAGCGGAAGTGAATGTCATAGTGTTCTCCTTGTTTTATGATGTCGTCGGGTGGAATCAAAGCTGAGCGTAGGCGAAAGAAGCGCCGGACTTCATGCCGGGACCGTAAGCGGAGTCGTCAGCGGAAAGCTCGCCCCACTCAGGATTGGCATGACCGGCAACAACCGTTGGGGCCGTGTCATGGACAGACTTGACATGGCCGTCGGCGTAGCAGACGCTCGCCGTGAGGGTATGGCGAAAGTCCGTATTGCCGGAGTTCCGATAAGTGGCGGCTTCACTCGGCGCTCGCAGGAAGTTATCGGAATGCTGGGCGTCATATCCTGCATCGGAAAAAACCGCCGTGTTGGAGGGAGTAATGATCTGGGATAACACGCAGGCAGGATAAATCAGCAGCCCGGCAGGCTGGGCGATCTGGTCACCGCCGATGTAGGTGGCGTTGTAACCGTAGCCGTTGTAAGGCCGGCTGCTGGAAGTCGCCTTGTAGGGATTGTCCGGGCAGCCATGAATGGCGCCGTCTTTGGTGTAAACGCCTAAGAACCCCGTCGTCCAAAGCTTTGTGCTTGGGTTTTGATGGAAGTCCCAGGCGTCGTCGGCATTGCTGTCATAGTACGACGGGCAGGCGCGTTCGTCGTTGTCGCCGGCGTACATCTGCCAGGCCAAACCGAGCTGCTTTAGGTTGCTGACACAGACGGTGCGGCGGGCGTTTTCGCGGACATGGGAAAAGACAGGAAAAAGAATGGCCGCGAGGATCGCCACAATGGCGACGACGACAAGCAGTTCAATGAGTGTGAAAGCGGTCCGGCATGGGCGGGCAGGGGCGGGGCAGCTCCGAGGTGGAGCCGCACCAAATTTGTGGTGAGGCAAGAACGGTTTCCTTCCGCCTGTCGCGCGCAGGCTGGAACTTCTGAAAGACGGCTGTTTTTCAGTTTCCTTCGGCTGGTAATCTGGCTGAACGGGCTTCTTGCGAAGCACGTTGTCACAGTTGCGGGACAGCGCCGGAATGATTTTGCTTTTGTTGAAGATAATCTCAAAAAAGCAAAACGCACCGAACTTCCCCATTTAAGCGCCGCGTTGACCGCGACGCACCGAAGGCGTTGACACGATGAAGTTGTAGTTTGGTTAAACTTGTAGTTTGTTGCGGGGACAGTATAGCCGATAAAGGGAAAGGAGTCAAGACAGCCACGGAACAGATTCCGTGGCCTATATTAGCCATGCTCAACACGCTCTGGCAGCACATCACCCAAATCGGCGCACACTACGGGGTCAACCCGCTTTTGTTCGCGGTCTTGTATCTCGCTCACCATCCGCTTTTTTGGGGAACAATGGCCTGGCTGGCGGCGCGGGTGCGGGCTAAAAAGCCCCTTGCGGGCGTCATCGCGCTCGGCGTCTTTTTCTGGTTCCTGCCCTACACCTACGTTTTCGTTTTCGGGCGCGGCTTGCCCTGGTGGGTGTATGCCCTCGCGGCTGCCGCAGTTGTTGTAGGCGGCGCTCATGCCGTGCGCGAGATACGGCGGCGTCTTCAACAAGGCGCTTCTAAAGCGTGACGCTGAACATGACGAACGGCTTGGGCTTTGTGGTGCCGTGGAAGATCGGGAACTCAACGCCGACCGACGAAAGCAGGCCAATCCGGGCGGACAGCGCAGCGGACAGGCCGTGCAGGGTCAACTGGCCGTCTACCGTGTAGCGGCCCGGCCCGTCAAAGTTGATCACGGGAACCGCGATGACTGGGCTGAGACCCTCGTGGCCTCCTAAAAGAACCCCAAGCTTGATGGTCGTCGCCGGCAGGCCGTCAGGGCGATGGAAGCCTGCCGTTTCACCGAAGAACCGCGCTCGCAGGAACTTGACGGCCAGGTTTGATGCCGGAACGGCGCTAAACTGTGCGCCATAATGGCCGGAATCCAGCCAGACAATATGAGTGCCGCCGAAGTCCTGCGCCAGCAGTTTGGCCTGGTTCGGCGAGATGACCGTATCGTAACGGCCGTTAATCATCAAGACGTTTTCCGGGTTGAAGCGCCGCTGGGGCAGCCAGATTGTCGCGTCAACCGGAGCCATCGCGGCCATGTACGTCTGGTAGGTGTAGCCGTCAGCAACGATTTGACGCCGAAACGGGCGCGTCAGCGGCCCGTCCCACAGGTCTTTCGGGAAGTCCGCGCCGCCCACGAGTGTCAGCACGACTTTGACGCGCGGGTCCACGCCCGCCACGACGCCGCTGAGAATACCGCCGAGGCTAATACCCGCGACGCCCATGCGCGTGGGGTCAACGTCAGGCCGGTGCGCCAAGTAATCCAAGCCACGCCGGGCATCCAGCACCGCTTGGTGCAGTGCGCCGACCATGTGCGGGACATTGCCCGACAAAATCCGCGCGTCGCCTTGATCCGCGTTCATCGGCGTCCGGTTCAAGCTGTATGGCTCGACGACCATTAGCGCCGCCACCTGAGCACGGGCAATCGCCCGGCACAGCAGAAAGCCACTGCGGGTGGAACTAGGGTTCCATTCATGCAGCACGACCATGGCGGGGTGGGGACCCGGACCCGGCGGCAGGAACAGGTACGCGGTCACCGTGTTGTTGACCGCGTACTGGGTCTGGACAATGCTGGGGTAGGTGATTTGCGTAATCTGCACCCCGTTCTCGGAGCCAAATGGCTTCTCGGTTACAGGAAACGGTGCAGCCTGGTCATACTCGTAGAAATGAGGGTCTACAGGATACTGGGCTGCGGGATACTGGGCTGCCGTGCCTGCCGCCGGGGTAGCTGCTGGTGCATCGGCCCCTGCTAGTGGCGCAAAGGCAAAAAGACTCGCCAAAAGAAGCGCCATTCGGACCGCGAATCGAGCTGCATTATCTATGGAGGGTTCCTCAGTTTCCTTGACGTAAGTGTGTTATGTTGCTTCAACACGCATTTCCGGGTAACAGTTCAGCAGCACACTTTGCAGAACGCATTTACGAGAGGATTATCCCCCATGTCCGACCATACCACCCACGCCGAGCAAGTCAAGAAGATCGCTGACTTGATCAAGTCCATAGACTTCGGTATGCTCACGACCCTTGATGCCGAAGGCCGCCTGCATTCGCGCCCAATGTCTTCCAACAAAGAAGTGGAATTTGACGGCGACGTTTGGTTCTTCACCTATGGCAGCAGCCCGAAGGTCCACGAAATCGAGAACAAGCCCTACGTCAATGTCGCGTTTTCGGACCCCAAGAACCAGACCTACGTTTCGCTGTCAGGCCGCGCCGAATTGGTCCGTGACCGTGAGAAAATCAAGCAGCTTTGGCAGCCGTCGCTCAAAGCCTGGTTCCCAAACGGCTCCGATGAGCCGGACATCGCGCTCATCAAAGTTAATGTCGACCAGGCCGAATACTGGGACAGCCCGGCTTCCCCGATTGCTCATGCCATTAGC
>CAXTRL010000192.1:0-7023 GCA_964246575.1 uncultured Armatimonadales bacterium | reverse complement strand
CGACGCTTTGGCCGGTGTCGTATGCGTACAACGCCGATCTGGCTGGGTCCGATCTGCCGGCGGACAGCGCGGCGTTCATCAGCCGCGTCGGCATCAAGGGCTACCTGGCCCAGATGAACGCGCCCGCGAAGACGGTCATGCTGGTGGAAGTGACGGCGGTTTATCCCGTCACGGCCCAAAACGGGCAGGCGGTCGCTGATTTGTCCAGTCCAATCGAGGCCGGCAATCAAGGATACAACCCCAAGCCGGGCTGCGCGAACGGCTCTCCGGCAGTGTTTGGCGTCTTTGCCGCCGTCGGCCCTGATAGCGCTGGGGACATGCCCTGCGGAGTGCCGCTGGCGACCGGGTTTATGGGGCTGACCGCCGCACGGGCCGGCAATCCCAATTTTGATTTTGATGCCGTGCCGGGAGGCGATTACCTCGCGTCCACCGGGCGGCATTCCGACGGCTCGAACTTTCTCTTGTGTGACGGTCATGTTAAGTGGCTGCGCGGTGGACAGGTTTCCACCGGCAACATTGACACGGCCAGCCCGACGGCCAGCAAGAACGAGACGCCAACGGATGATCAAGACCAGCGGCTGCCGATGGGCGGCAGCGCCGCCGGGACCGAAAGCTCCCAGCCCTGGGCCGCGACGTTCAGCCCGATTTAACGCTATGCCTGAAAACGTAACTCCCGAAGAAACTGTTGATGAGGCGCTGCTGGCGGAATATGAGTCGCGGCTGGCGAGTTTGCGCTTTGAGACCGTCGGCTTTGTCGAGGCCCTGTTCCTGTCGCCCGAGCCGGACTTGCATCTGGCCGTGCTGAGCCTGCGCGTCCTGCCTGGAACCGGCGTGGAAGGGCAGTACCCCGGCAAGCAGTGGTGGCAGGGACGGCGCATTGCCGGGCGGCAGATTTCGGCGCTGAACGCCGAAGTGCTGGACGCGCTCGAAATTCCCTACGCTGTTCCCGGCGACAACCTCGTCATTCGCGGCCTGGACTTGGCGGACTTTCAGCCCGGCGACACCCTGCGGGTCGGTGACGCCCTGCTTCAAGTGACGCCGACGCCGCATCGCCCCTGTGCGAAGCTTGCAGCGCGGACGACGTGGACCAAAAAAACGGCGATTGCTGCCCATCGGCGGCGTGGCCTGCTGCTGGATGCCTGCCGCCCCGCTGTGATTTCCGTCGGCGACGCGGTAGAACGGCTGCTTTTTTCGCCTGCACCGGCCTAAGTCCGCGTTTTAAGGGAGTATGTATCAGGTATACTCTTGGCGGAAAGTGCATACCCCTATGTCCCCTCTCAACGTAAAACACGCTCGCCTTGCTTTAATTTTACCCGTTCTGGTCGCCGTGGCAGGCTGCTCCCGGCCACAGCCGACGGCCGAGCAGGTAGCCGGCCCCTCAACGCCGGAAACGGCGCTGCACCTGGGTCCGACCCCGCCCGGCGGGCCAAGTGAAGCGCCGACCGGCTCCGGCGCGGGCGGCTCCGCTGCGGCCGGCGCACAGTTTGGACGCCTGGGCAGCACCCTGGAGTCGCCGACCTTGCCGCCGCAGCCGGCGGGTATTACCTACAGCCGCATGTCCCCGGTCGGCAGCAGCGGCTCCGGCAACGGAGATCGGGGCAACCCAATCCCGCCGGACGTGTCCCTCGCCGCTCCACCTGACCCAGCCCCGCAGCGGATGCTGGCTCCCCAGGGGCGAACTACGGACGGGCCTGTTCCGCCCGAAAACAGAGTGCAGCTGCCGGTCGTCAACACACGGCCGCATGACATCACTTACAATTTGCATTAAGTTGCTTTGCACTAGATCATTTGGGGGAAAACTCTTATGCCCTATGAAGGACAAGCCGCACTGCTGAACGAAGCGGGGCGCGACGTGGAAGTTGAAGACGTGACGATTGATGATCCCGGCCCCGGCGAAGTGCTGGTCAAAATCGCCGCGTCCGGCGTCTGCCACACAGATCTCACGGTGAAGAACTTAAACGGCAACGGGATGGCGTTCCCGATTGTGCTGGGCCATGAAGGCGCAGGCATTGTGGAAGCTATCGGCGAAGGCGTGGACCATCTGAAGCCGGGCGACCCGGTCGTGCTGGCGTACCGCGCTCCGTGCGGGCAGTGTCCAAGCTGCCTCCGGGGCGACCTGCGCCACTGCTACGCCGCCCTGCGGCCCGGCCAGCGCATTCGCCGCAAGCGTGACGGGGCAGTGTGTTCTCAGGTGCTGCGCTGCGGGACGTTCTCCACTTACACTGTGGTTCATTCCAAAGCCGCCATCAAGATGCCGAAAGAAATGCCGCTGGACAAAGCGTGCCTCATTGCGTGCGGTGTAATCACCGGCGTCGGCGCGGCCATGAACACATCGCCCGTGTTTGCCGGCTCCCGAGTCGCCGTCATCGGCTGCGGAGGCGTTGGATTGTCGGTCATTCAAGGGGCAAAGCTTCAGCACGCGAGGCAGATCATCGCAGTAGACGTCAGCGAGAATAAGCTGAAGCAGGCCGTTAGCTTCGGCGCGACCCACACGGTCAATGCTTCGGACGGCGACCCTGTGGCCCAGGTCCGGGCGCTGACCGAAGACGGCTGGGACGGCGGCGTGGAGTTTGCGTTTGAAGCGACAGGCATTCCCAAATGCACCGAGCAGGCGGTCCAGATGCTGTCCTACGGCGGCACGGCCACGACGATTGGCTTCCCGGCGGCGGACGATGCCGTGACGCTCAATCTGGGCAACATGGCGACGGGCGTGTACTGGAACAAAGCCAGCCTGCGCGTCTGCCACTGCGGGGACACGCTGCCGTCCCATGATTTCCCCTTGCTGGCCCAGCTTTACCTGAACGGCCAGTTAAAGTTAGATGAGATGGTCACAAGCCGCATCGCGCTGGGCGACGTCAACGAAGCCTTTGAAGCCATGCACCACGGCGATGTCATCCGTAGCGTGATTATGTTCTAGGCGGGAATACGCCCTGAGGAAAACGAGTAATTATGCCGGAATTGCCGGAAGTGGAGACGCTGCGGCGGGGGCTGGAACAGCATCTTTTAGGGCGGACGCTGGGGAAAGCGCGGGTGCTTGTGCCGAAAATGCTCAAGGGAACTCTCAGCGATCCCGACGTGTTCTGTCAAAGTCTGCAAGAAACTCGGGTGGAATCTGTAGGCCGGCGCGGCAAGCACTTGATTATAACGCTGGATTCAGGGTATTATCTACTGTTCCACATGAATATGCGCGGGCAGCTTCGGTTTACGAAAGCTGATGCGCCTGTGGAGAAGTATCTTGCGGCGGCGTTTCCTCTAGACAACGACATTGAGCTTCGCTTCCATGACATCTGGCGGTGGGGCGAGATGCGCTTAGTGACTTCTAGTGAGCTGGCGGTGCATCCGAGCCTGCTGGGTATGGGGCCGGAGCCGCTGTCGGGAGAATGGACGGCGGAGCATCTTGCAGCAGGTCTTGCGAAGCGGGCCAAGACAGCGATCAAAGCGGCGTTGCTGGACCAAAGCGTCGTAGCCGGAGTTGGCAACATTTATGCCGATGAGTCTTTGTTTCGGGCGGGCATTCAGCCGCTGCGGCCTGCGGGGTTGCTGACTGCTGAAGAAACGGCGCGTTTGACGACTGAAATCATTGCGGTTTTATCGGAAGCGGTCCAAGTCGGTGGGACAACCAGCGACAATTATGTGAACGCCGAAGGGCAGATCGGGCAGTACACCCCGCGTGTTTATGATCGGGGCGGAAAGCCGTGCTTGACTTGCGGCGCGGCGCTGACTCGCATTCGGGTAACGGGACGCGGGACGGTTTATTGCGGTTCCTGTCAAAAATAGTTTTAACAAGATAACTTTCAACTACAAATAGAAATCAAACTCGGGACAATCGTGTCCCAATGCTGAGGAGCACTACGAAATTATGTCGGTCGTACCTGAAGATGTTGTGACCAGTGAGCAGGCAGCCGCCCCGGTGGCGGATGCGGCCCCAAACCTTGCGGCGCATTCGCCTGAAACCAACGGCACCGGAATGGCGTCAAGCCAGCCAGCCGCCGCTTTAGCCCCTGCTGCGCCGAGTCCGGCCCCCGCTGCGCCGAAGCGCGAGGAGCCGTCCATGAGCCAGTCCGATTATGAAAGCATGTTCAAAGAGCTTTCAGAAGGGGACGTGGTCGTTGGGACCGTGGTCCACATTGACAAGGACGGCGTTCTTGTGGATGTCGGCAGCAAAAGCGAGGGCGTTATTCGCCTAAACGAGCTGTCGCGCGAACCGTTTGACAGCGTTGAAGATGTAGTCCAGGTCAACGAGCAGGTCAAAGTCGTCGTTATTGGGCGCACCGATGAAGGCCAGCTTTTGCTGTCCAAAAAGCGGGCGGACTTTGAAAAAGCTTGGGACAAAGTCATTGAAGCGATGAACGCCGGGACCATCATTCAGGCCATGGTCACGGAGCGTGTCAAAGGCGGCCTGGTGGTTGATCTCGGCATTCGCGGCTTTGTGCCGGCGTCTCATGTCGGCTCGGGTGACTTCAAGCACCAGAACCTGGACAAGCATGTCGGCCAAAGCATTGCCTTGAAAGTCATTGAAGTGGACCGGGACCGGCGCAAAGTCGTTTTGTCCAACCGGGAAGCGACAGAAGACGAGCGGCGGCAGCGCAAAGAAGTGACCCTGGCGTCACTCAAAGAAGGCGAAGTCCGTAAGGGCGTTGTCCGGCGCGTGACCGACTACGGTGCGTTTATTGACCTTGGCGGTATTGACGGCCTGCTGCACGTTTCCGAAATGTCCTGGTCACGGGTCAATCACCCCAGCGAGGTTCTGAAAAACGGGCAAGAACTGGACGTGATGATCCTGAAGCTGAAGCTGGATCAGGGCCGCATTTCTTTGGGCCTGCGCCAGATTTTGCCGGATCCGTGGACAGAAATCGGCGACAAGTACAAAGTCGGCGATCTGGTCAAAGTGGAAATCTCTCGCCTGGTTCCTTTTGGAGCGTTTGTGACGCTGGAAGAGGGCGTGGAAGCGATCATTCCGACTTCCGAGCTGGCTGAGCGGCGCGTGATGAAGCCGTCGGACGCTGTGAATCCCGGCGACCAGGTGGAAGCCCGCATTATTGAGATGCGTACCGACGAGCGCAAAATGACTTTGTCTATCCGGCGCGTTGCCGAGTCGACAACGTCCGCGCCGCAGCCGTATGTGCCGGAGCCTGACTTCGGCGGCGGACGCGGAGCGGATCGCGGCGGGCGACCGGCTCGCGGCGGCGAGCGTGACGGCGGCCGGCCCATCGTCGGCGGCGAGCGTGACGGCGGCGCGGTTAGCCCGCCGCGTGATCGGCCACGGCGCGAACGCAGCGGCGGAGGCGGCGGTGGTCGCGGCCGGGATACCGGCTACAGCGGAGACTCGGAGGACGATTACAAAGAGTTCAAGAACTACCGCGCCAACCAGCGCGAAGAGACATTCGGTACCAGCCTCGCGGATCTCTTCGGCGACCTCGGCAAAGAGCTTGCGGAAGCCGAGCCGACGGTTGAAGGGGCTGCCGAGCCGGAAGCGGCGGCTGAGAAAGAATAACGGCAATTGGAAAAGCCCCTGCATCTTGCAGGGGCTTTTTTGTTGAACCCCTCCTGTCTTGGCTCTGCACCCTCTCCGCTTCGGGGAGGGACCCTGCGAAGCAAGGCGGGAGGGGTTCTGGAGCTACTTCTATGCGCGTTCTTGGCATCACCGGCGGCATCGCCACCGGCAAAAGCACAGTAACACGGATGCTGGCGGAGATTGGCGCACCGACAATCAGCGCGGATGTTATCGCCCGCGCTCTGCTGGCCCCCGGCACGCCGGCAACGGAAGCGGTTCTCGCGGCGTTTCCAAGCTGTGCCGCGCCGGAACCGGGCAAGATTGATCGCCGGGCGCTGGCGCGGATCATCTTTGCCGACCCGCAGGCGCGGACTCTTTTGGAAGCGCTGACGCACCCTCCGATTATTGAGGCACTGCGAGAGCAGATTGCTGAATGGCAGGCTTCAGGCGCCGCGCCTGTCGCTGCCGCCGAGATTCCGCTGCTGTTTGAGGCCGGCCTGGAAAGAGACGTAGACAAAGTTGTTGTCGTAAGCTGCGGTGAGTCGGTGCAGCGGGCGAGACTCTGCGCCCGTGACGGCATCAGCGAAGAAGAAGCACAGCGGCAGATTGCGGCGCAGTGGCCGCTTGCGGAAAAGATTGCACGGGCTGATGTCGTCATCACGACAGACAAAGATTTGGAAGACACGCGCCGCCAAGTGGCGGCGCTTTGGGAAAGTTTATGACACAAAACACGCAGGGCTTTACGCTCTGGATGACGGGGATGTCCGGGGCGGGCAAGTCTACGCTGACCGGGCGGCTGGCGGCAATTCTGAAGGAGCGCGGCTGCAAAGTTGAGCTGCTGGACGGCGATGAAGTTCGGACGCATCTGTCTAAAGGGCTGACGTTTTCTAAAGAAGATCGGGACATCAATGTCCGGCGCATCGGCTACGTTGCACGTCTGCTGGCCCGCAACGGCGTAGTGGCAATGACGGCGGCGATCTCGCCGTACCGGGACGTTCGGGACGTCCTTCGTGCTGAACACGCCGCTGATGGTGTGCCGTTTGTCGAAGTCTACGCCCAGGCTGCGGTGGAAGCGCTGGCGGCGCGGGATGTCAAAGGGCTGTACAAGAAAGCGCTAGCCGGCGAAATCGCACATTTCACGGGCGTTTCAGACCCCTACGAGCCGCCGCTGAACCCGGAAATCGCCGTGCAGACCGACCGAGACACGGTTGAGCAGTCGTTAAGCCAGATTGTGGAAGCGCTGGAACAGCGTGGGCTAATTTAAGAAGCGCTGTTTTAAGACGGCTGGCTTTCGGCGAGGTGCTGATCCAGGTCAGCGCGTGGGGCAGGGAAGGCCGGGCGGCGGATTGTTTGCAGAAATGGCCGTTCAAACCAGTGGAAGAACAGACGGGCGAACAGCGCCGCCGCGACAAGGCAAGCCGCCAAAATCAGCAGGTGGGCCGACGCCGTCAGGTGCGTCATGCGGAACAGTTGATTGACAACGCCGAGTGTCAGCAAATGGGTCAAGTAAAGGCTGTAGGAGAAGATGC
>CAXTRL010000191.1:4613-7046 GCA_964246575.1 uncultured Armatimonadales bacterium | reverse complement strand
ACTTGCCGGAGGGCGTGGAGATGGTGATGCCGGGTGACAACGTGACGATCGTGGGGGAGTTGATCGCGCCGATTGCGATGGAAGAGGGTCTGCGTTTTGCCATTCGTGAAGGCGGCCACACCGTCGGCGCGGGCGTCGTTACCAAAGTCTTAGTTTAGTTTGATTGACAGGGGCGGGGGTGAACCCTCCGCTCCTGCTCGTGTTTGGGAGCCTATTTATTATGCGACGAGATAAAGTCCGTATCCGCCTTCGGGCGTTTGACCACCGCGTTCTGGACCAGTCTGCGGAAAAGATTGTGGATACCGTCAAGCGCACCGGCGCACGAATTTCTGGCCCGGTCCTGCTGCCGACGGAAAAGAACATTTTGCCGATGCAGCGATCTACGTTTGTAGACAAAGAATCGTTTGAGCATTTCGAGATGCGAACGCACAAGCGCTTGATTGACATTCTCGACCCTGGCCCAAAAACCATTGACGCGCTGATGCGTTTGGACTTGCCCTCCGGCGTTGACATCGAAATCAAGCTGTAACTTCCGTTTACTTTTTCGTTTATCGTTCTCGCAATCACAACTAAAACCGCGTCACGTAGCGAGTTGAACCACACTCGTGAGGTGCGCCGTGGAGGAAACCAATGCCAAGTTCCATCTTGGGAAAGAAGCTGGGGATGACCCAAGTCTTCGAAGAAGGCGGTCGCGTGACTCCGGTCACCGTGATCGCAGCTGGCCCCTGTGTCGTTATACAACTGAAAACTATCGCTAAAGACGGTTATTCTGCGGCCCAAATCGGGTTCGAGGATGCCAAAGCCCATCGGCTGACCATGCCTGAAAAAGGGCATTTCGCGGCCCATGAAGTCGCGCCAAAGCGCACCCTGCGCGAAATTCCGCTAGATGACGGCGAGACTCTGGCTGAAGGCCATGAGTTCAGCGCCGACATCTTTGCTGAAGGCGACAAAGTCGCCGTCACAGGCATCTCCAAAGGCAAGGGCTTCGCGGGCGTTATGAAGCGCTACGGCTGGCGCGGCAACAAGGCCACGCACGGCGCGTCCACGTCTCACCGTAAGCCGGCCTCCGGCGGCGGCACCGACGCGGCCCGCACGTTTAAAGGCTCCGGCAAGCCGGGCCATATGGGCGATGTGCAGGTAACCCAGCAAGGGTTGCGCGTTGTCCGTGTTGATACCGAAAAGAATATCCTGCTGGTCAAAGGGGCGATCCCCGGCGCTAACGGCGGGCTGGTCATGATTAAAAGATTTAAGCGCTAAGGAGGCGGACCCATGCCGGATACCATTCTCAAAAAAGCAGATGGCACAAGCGGGGGAACACTGACCCTCAGCGACACGCTTTTTGCCGCAAAAATTAACCCTGGGCTGATGCACCAAGCGGTCGTTAATGAAGCGACTAACAGCCGTCAAGACACCCGCGACACTAAAACCCGTGCGGAAGTGGCCGGCGGCGGACGTAAGCCGTACCGCCAAAAAGGCACGGGCCGGGCGCGTCAGGGAACGATCTCGGCGCCGCACTACCGCCATGGCGGCATTGTGTTCGGCCCGCACCCGCGTGACTTGTCGGCCAAACTGCCGAAGAAGGCCCGCCGGGCGGCGCTGATGTCGGCGCTGACGACAAAAGCAAACGATGGCGTAATTATCGTGCTGGACGCGATTTCGATGGAGTCGCATTCCACGAAAACGGCGGCGGCACTGCTGTCTATGCTCGGCGTCGCCGGCAAAGCGCTAGTGGTGCTGCCGGAGACAAATCTGACGATCTACAAGTCGTTCCGCAACATTCCCGGTATCACCGTTCGGGTCGCCCCCGCGTTTTCCGTGCGGGATGTGCTGGATGCCAATCAGATCGTGATGACCCAGGGCGCTTTAGACAAGCTGGATGCAGTCTACGGCAAAGCGTCTACGGAGGCAGTCGAATTATGAGCGCACTGACAAAAAGTCCCTATCAAATTATTGTCCGGCCTGTCGTCACTGAAAAAAGCATGGGCGGCGGAGCCAGCGGCCAGTATACATTCGTTGTTGCCCGTGATGCCAACAAGTACGAAATCGCAGAAGCGATTGAGCGCATCCAGGCCGACAGCAAAAACATCGTCAACGTCGTCGCGGTCAACACCATGGTCGTCAAGGGCAAGACCCGCACGGGCCGCTTCTTTAAGCGCTCCAATCGGGGCCGCACTTCTGACTGGAAAAAAGCGATCGTGACCCTGAAACCGGGCCAGTTCATTGAACTGGTTGAGGGAGTTTAACTTTTATGGGCATTAAACGCTACAAACCGACAACCCCGTCGCAGCGGTTCCGCACCGCGTCGGACTACGCCGAGCTGACGGCTTCTAAACCTGAGAAATCTCTGCTGCGCCCGAACAAGCACAGCGGCGGACGCAACAACAAGGGCCGCCGCACGGCGGTCAACACGGCCGGCGGGAACAAAACCCAGTA
>CAXTRL010000191.1:2077-4513 GCA_964246575.1 uncultured Armatimonadales bacterium | reverse complement strand
GTTGGTACGCTGGTGCATAACATTGAGATGTCTCCAGGCCGGGGCGGGCAGATGACCCGCACGGCAGGCGGCTCGGCCCAGCTTATGGCTAAAGAAGGCAAGTATGTGACTCTGCGTGTCGCATCCGGCGAGACCCGCATGATCCTGGCGGAATGCCGGGCAACTATCGGTCAGGTTGGCAACGTCGAGCATGAGAACATCAAGCACGGCAAAGCCGGCAAGAAGCGCTGGCTCGGCGTCTACATGCACAACCGGGGCGTCGTTATGTCCCCGCGTGACCATCCGCATGGCGGCGGCGAAGCGAAGTCTCCGGTCGGACGCAAAAAAGGTCCAGTGTCGGCTACCGGCGTTCGCGCCAACGGCTTCCGCACCCGCCGCAACAAGTCGACGCAGAAGTTCATCGTTCGCCGCCGTGGCAGCAAATAAGATGTCCCCCCGGCCCCCAATAATGGGGGAGTCGGATCTGAACATCTAGTTCCCCCATCATTGGGGGCTAGGGGGCTTAGGAAAATCAAATTATGGGACGTTCACTCAAAAAAGGTCCGTTTGCGGACGCAAAGCTGCTGAAGCGCATTGACGACATGAATGCCCGCAGCGAAAAGCGCATTATCAAGACATGGTCGCGCCGCTCCACCATCTTCCCGCAGATGATCGGCCACACGCTGGCCGTGCATGATGGGCGCAAGCATATCCCCGTCTTTGTGACGGAAAACATGGTCGGCCACAAGCTCGGCGAGTTTGCGCTGACCCGCACCTTCAAGGGCCATGCCGGCTCCAAAGACACGCGGACGACGCGCCGCTAAGCGAAAGCTCGTGAGGAAACACTTATGAATACCGCCGCACGAGACCGCGCTCTGCTGCCCACCGTTAAAGACGTGCTGGGGCGGACGCCGATCTCTAAGCTGAAATTAACCAAAGAAAAAGACGGCAGCCTGAAAGTCCTGCTGCATTCCAGCCGCCCGAATACGGTGCGGATGGAGTTGCAGGAACTGACCAATGCGCTCAAAGAACAGATTGGCGCAAGCCGGGAAGTCAGCGTCGAAGTTGTCGCTGAAGCGCGGGCCGTCGCCAAGTACATCCGCATGTCGCCCCGTAAGGCGCGGCTTGTAATTGACGTCATCAAGGGCAAGCGCGTCACGGAAGCGCTGGCGATGCTTCGGTTTATCCCAAACCAGGCCGCCGAGCATATCATGAAAGTCTTGATTTCGGCTGCCGCCAATGCAAACGACGGCTGGGGGGCCGGCACCGATGACCTGAAAGTCCAGAACATTCTGGCTGACGGCGGCCCAAGCCTCAAGCGGGTCCGCGCCCGCGCTCAGGGCCGGGCGTACCGCATTCTGAAGCGGACCAGCCACCTGACGGTCATTTTGACCACGGCCCCGCCGGCAGTGGCTCGCCCGCGCCGGACAGCGGTCCAGGCACCGGCAAAAGCAAAAGCCTCGCCTGGCAATGTTGCGCCGAAAGCTCAGACAGTTACCGAGCAGTCCCGCGAAGAAGTCGGTCTTGACACTCCCGTCGCCGAGCCGGCGGAAGAAAACCGGCAGGTTCCGGGTTCCGAGCAAGGCGAAGGCTCGACCGGCGACTCGGCGAACACGCCGGACAGCGGCAATGCGCCAAACGTCGGGCAGAAACCTGCGGCGTCGGTGGAACCCCTTGCGGCAGAAAATGTTGCAGAAGGCGAGACTTCTGCGCTGCCGACCGAAGCAAAGCCGGTGACGGCCTTTGAGTCGCCGGAAGAAGATACCAGTGACCGTGCGCCGGACCCAGACGAAGGCGCAGACCAGAAACGGGAAGAAGGAGAATAACGCATGGGACAGAAAATTCATCCCGTTGGGTTCCGCGTCGGCGTGAACCGGGACTGGGAAAGCAAATGGTATCTGGACAAAGGCTACGCGAAAGCGCTGGTTGAAGATTTCCATATTCGCGAGTACATCAAGACGCGCAAAGAATTGGTCAATGCGTCCATTGCCCGCGTTGAGATTGAGCGGGCGGCCAACCGGGTCAAAGTGACCCTGCATACGGCCAAGCCCGGCATTATTATTGGACGCGGCGGCAAGGGCGTGGATGATCTGCGAGCCATTTTGGAAGGCAAGTTCAAGAAGTCGTTCCAGGCGAATGTTAGCGAAATCCGGCACCCGGAGCTTGACGCCCAGCTTGTGGCGGAAAGCATCGCTCAGCAGATCACCAAGCGCGTTTCCTACAAGCGTGCAATGCGCCAGGCAGTCACTCGCGCCATGAAGCTGGGAGCCAAAGGCATTCGCATTCTTTGTTCGGGCCGCTTGAACGGCAGTGAAATGGCCCGTAAGGAAGGCGACCGTTTAGGCAAGATCCCGCTGCACACGCTGCGGGCGGACATTGACTACGGTTTCTCGGAAGCGGGAACGACCTACGGCAACATTGGTGTTAAGGTCTGGATTTACAAAGGCGACATTCTGC
>CAXTRL010000191.1:0-2067 GCA_964246575.1 uncultured Armatimonadales bacterium | reverse complement strand
ATTCTGCCGGGCCAGAAGCGCCTGACGACTGCCGACATTGCATTGCAGCAGCAGCAGCAGCGCCGGCTCAATGCCGAAGAAGGCTTCGGTGATCGCGGCCCAAGCGGTGGACGCGGCGGGCGCGGCGGTGCGGGCGGCGGTAATCGCGGCGGCGGCGGACGCGGCGGCGCAGGCGGTGGACGCGGCGGTGGCGGCTTCGGCGGCGGCGGTGGACGCGGCGGCGGTGGCAGCGGACGCGGTCCTGGCGGCGGTGGTGGATTTAGCGGCGGCGGTGGCCGGCCCGGTGGTGGTGGCGGCTTCGGCGGCGGGGGCGGACGCCCTGGCGGCGGCGGAGGTCGTTAGGAGAAATAAATTATGTTGATGCCAAAGAAAGTCAAGTTCCGCCGTGTACACCGAGGCCGTCGAACCGGCCCGGCGTCCGGCGGCAACAAAGTGGATTTCGGCGATTTCGCAATCCAAGCACTGGAAGCCTGCTGGATGACAAACCGGCAGATTGAAGCGGCGCGTATCGCGATGACCCGTAAAATCAAGCGTGGCGGAAAGATCTGGATCCGGGTCTTCCCGGACAAGCCGTTCACCAAAAAGCCTGCCGAAACCCGCATGGGCAAAGGCAAAGGCGCACCGGAAGGCTGGGTTGCCGTGGTGAAGCCGGGCCGCATCTTGTTTGAGATGTCGGGCGTCCCGGAAGATCTGGCAAAAGAAGCCATGCGGCTGGCCCAGCACAAGCTGCCGATTGCGACCAAGTTCGTCACCCGGCATGAGTCGGCGGTCCAGCTTTTGGCGCACACGCTGACCAGCGAAGAAGCGGACAGCGAAGAATATGCCGAAGCGGAGCTTGTGGAAGTCGGAGGAGAAGAGTAGTCATGGCTGAAAAAACAAAAAGCCGTCGCGCGGCTTTGCGCGGCATGAGCGACGCTGACCTAAACGCAGTGGTTGCCGAGGCCCATAAAAGCATCTACACGTTCCGCAAGGATCGCCTGAGCAAGCCACAGGAAAATGTCAAGATTGTGCATAATGCCCGCAAGGAAATTGCCCGCATTTTGACGATCAAGCGCGAAAAGCAGCTCGCCTCGGAAAGCAAGGGATAAGCGATGGCAGAAGATACAACTCTCGCGGCAGGAACAGAAGAAGCCCGCAACCGGCGCAAGCTTCGTACCGGCGTCGTCAGCAGCGACAAGATGGAAAAGACCGTCGTGGTGACCATCAGTAACCTGGTTCGCCACCCGATGTACGGACGCATCTTGAAGCGGAGCAAAAAGCTCAAAGCGCATGATGAAGCCAACGACGCCCATACCGGCGACACGGTTGAGATCATGGAGTGCCGCCCGCTTAGCAAAGACAAATGCTGGCGCGTCATCCGCGTCGTTGAGCGGGCTAAATAATTGGCTGACTTCCGGTATGTGCTGCCCGGCAAACTGCGTTTGCCGCCGACAAGACCGGAAGGTGCAGACGATTACAAGCTGGCAATGCAGGAAATAGAATCCGGGTCATCTACGGAAGGAATGCCGTCCATTGAAGTCCTACTAGGCTCCGATGGGCAGATGATTATCTTTAACGGGGTGACATGCGCTATTCGCGCCTATAGGTATCACCCCAATACCCCAGTTTTAGTTGAAGTGACGGATGTTGTTCTGAGCGTCAACTTGAGCCGGTATAAGACCATTGGGGAAGTGCATGATGAGCAAAACGACCCTGAGTGACGACACCCGTTTAAACATCTTGGCTGTTCTTGACCAGCTAATGCGGGAACATCCAAGCTGGCGCATCGGACAGCTTGTTGCAAACATAGCGTTTCTCACCCGGCAGACTGAAACTGCGGCATGGGACGTAGAAAACGAAGAGTTTGTGCAAGCTGCCAAGCAGCATTTACAAAGAATAGCAGAGCACAACGAGGCGGCGGCACAGGCCAAGCAAGATCTTTCTAAGATACGGCAAAAAGCCGCAGTTTGACAAAAATAACTGCTAGGGCCGGCCACATAGCCGGGCGCTTCAGGGCGTTTGGAACTGGGCCGGCAGCGCAAAGGAAAACAGAATGATTCAGGATTATAGCCGCCTTCGGGCGGCGGA
>CAXTRL010000190.1:0-7070 GCA_964246575.1 uncultured Armatimonadales bacterium | reverse complement strand
TCGTGCAGTGCGCTCCGGTCCGTGCCGCCAATCAGCACGAAATTGACCGGCGCTTCGCTCCCAACAGATTGGTAAGAGCGCGAAGTCAGACTTGCGGAAGACAGCGCAGCCTGGACATCTGCCGGAACACTTTCGTCCGGCCCGGACGCCCAGCCGCCGACTGAGCGCGGCACGTCAGACCCGTTCAGCCCAGCAAACCGCGCCGGGGGCGCAGGCTTCCACCACACCGAAACCAGGAGCGCCGCGCCGATGACGACCGCTAAAAGATAGCCCATCCGGCAAATGTGCGACATCCCAATCCTTTCGCAAGGCTAAACAAGGCGGCAAACCCCAAAACCAGCGTCAGAAGTCCGCTGTAATCATGGAACACATGCGCCGCCGGAGCGCCGACGCACTCGCCGACAACGCCGATCAGCGCGATCCGCACACTGTTGACAAGCAAGCTCAGCGGCAGGCTAAATGCAAACAACGCCAGTCGTTTCGGCAGCGTACCGTCCACTAAAAAGGCAAACGCCGCGCTGAACGTCAGCAGCGCCAGCAGCAGCTTGAAGCCGGAGCAGGGAACGTCCACAAACAAGGAGTAGTCCTCCATCTGAATGACGTTTCCCGTCAGCGTCGTGCTGAAGCCGATGCAGTGCAGCAGCTTGTCCGCAAAGGTTGTAGACAGCATCTGCGCCCGCTGAGTCGCCTCGTTCAGCACCGGGCCGGGCAGCGGGGCCATGAGCCACAAAAAGCCCAGCGGGAACCAGGCCGCCCGCAGAAACGCGCCGCCGAGAACCAGCCAAACCCCCGCCGTGATCGTCAGCAGCAGACCCGTAGACTCCAAAGCCTCCGCCTGGATTTTCAGCGCGAAGACCAAAAGCGCCAGTCCCGGCAGCAGCACGCCAAGCGCCCAAAGCGCCGGATGTTTGACAACCTTTCCCAGCACGGGGCGCTTGTGCCACAGCATCAGCCCAGCTAGGAGCGGAATCAGCGGCGCATGGCCGTAATAAGACTCCGGCCTTCCGTACTCGTAAGCCCAAAAGCGCAGCACAGGCCAGGCGAGAATTCCGAGAAGCAGCAGCGCGGCGGCAAACGGCAGCGCCGCCCGCAGGTTCGCCTGGGTGAAAGCGCGGCTCAAGCCGGACATCTCCGGTGCCGCCGCTAGTTTTGCAGAAACCACAGCCATAATAGAAATGAAAGCAAGAACAAAAAGAACAATTATGACAAGGCAGCGAACAATGGGTAATGCAGTGTCCGCTGCTATTAATTTCGGCAAAATTGACTGGACTGGCCATGCCAATAGTACCGGGTTTACTTGAAGTTCTCCTAGAAAGAAAGCGGCGGGCTGTCAAAACAACGCGCCGCTCTCATTTAGGAAGTAGTGCAGGAAGCAGATCGCGGAAGCTTAAGCGGTGACGCCCGAAGCCCGGCGATTTTTGCGGACGATCAAAGCCAAAAGGCCCAGGCCGCCCAAAGCGAACGGAACAATTGTCGCCGGCTCGGGAACCGCAGTGGCGGAAACGGTCGGTCCGACATAAGAAGTGCCGTTTGCGTTCAGGATGTCTGTCCCAGACAGGTCCGCGACGGCGGTGAAGGACTCACGGGTGGAGGCGACCGGGTAGATCGACTGGAACGAGAAGTTCCCCAGTCCCGACGGAGCGCCGACAACGGTAGGACCGTTGTAGGTGTAGGTCACGTTGAGGATGGAAGCGCTGTCAATGGAGGCGGGCGCTGAGTTGAAGTTGCCCACAGCATTCGGCCCCGTGAGATTCTCAGACGCCGTCCAGCCGGCAGGTCCCGTTTCCGTCCCGGAGATCAGGCCGTTCACGTCGAAAAACGTGAAGAAGTTACCGGAAACGAGGGTTTCCGTGTCCGAAAGAACCGTGCCGTAGGTGTAAGTGTACGGGCCAGTTCCCGTAATCGTCGGAGTACCCGGAGCAATCGGGTTGATGTCGGCGTGGGCCGCGCCGGCAGCCATCACTCCGAAAGCGGTCGCTGCGACGAGGGAAAGAAGTGAAGCATTGATTTTCATGGTTGATTTAAGTCCTTTGTGTGTAGAAAAAAGAGTTGTGGTGTTTGTTTTCATTGTGTATTCACCTCCTTGCTGTTAAAAGTAGGCTGCGTTTCTCTGCGAAACGACGAATTTGTGTTTGAAGCTCAAAGATTTAAGCTTAGCGGGCGTCGGCTGTTTTTTTGCTGCCGGGCGCACCGAGAGGATACTGTTCAATTCCGGTAAAGTACCCGGCATACCTATTCGAGTTGAAAGAAGGCTTGGCGTCTTGATAGAGCCGGGCCATTTCTTCCTGTTGCGACGGCGCGGCTGCCAGCCGGGCGGACCGGTCAACTTCCCCGCGGATTTGGCTGAGCGGCGGGACGACTGCCGGAAGACGCTTGTTGACCCGGAACGTCAAAAAGTAAGCGCCTGAGCGAAAAGCCTTGACTGCCCCTACCCCAGCCTGCTGCGCCCAGTCACTGGTTTGTTTTTGCAGCGCTTTCGGCAGGGCCTGCATATTCGGGTTGTAGCCGCCGACTCCGACCACACGCAGGCGCGGCTGGCGTGCGATCACATCCGGCGGGTCATTTTGGCCAAGCAGCGCCGCCGCAGTCGCGGCGTCCGTCGCGCTGCTGGTGACAACTGTGGAAGTGATCGTCTGCTGCGGCAGCAAAAACTCCCCAGAATGCCGGTTGTAGTAGTCGGTCACTTGCGCGGGCGACAGGGCGACGTCATGGATCCGCAGGTTTTCAAGGGCCATGCTCATCGTTAAGTCCTGCCGAAACTGGGCCATCTTGACTGGGTCACCGCTGTATGGCGTGAGGACCTGCGGAGACTGCCGCTGAATGCCTGCGATTCGCCCGTCAATGTCGGCGTCGGTCGGCATGACCCCGTCCCGGCTTGCCGCCTGGGAAACCAGGGACGTGAACACAAGCTTGGTCAAGACCGTCTGGCCTTCATCATGCTCCATTTGGTCTTGGAACTGTTTTTTTGTGATCACGGCGCTGCCCACCGTCACGAGCGGACGGCTGGTAGACCAGCGCAGGTACAGCAGCACATTGGCCGCGACCGACAAAACAAGCAAAACTGATAAGATACGAACCGTAAAAGACTTCATTGAAAAGAATTGCCCCTGTGCAAACCGAGCAAACAAGCGGGCGCAGTTCCCGCCTATCACTCCTGCAAATTTTGTGCCAACTTAGCGTTTAGCACCCAAACTTTCACATATTTTTTGCCTGCCTCTGGTAACGCTCGGGATTGCCTTTGCGCGAGCCGAGCAAACAAGCGGATAGAGTGCTTGATTCAAGCTAGTGCAAGTTCCATGCCAACTTTGCTGCTGGCGTTTAAACTCTCTTTTTATTTTTTGTACTATTATTTGGCTTGGGGGGAAAGCGAGGCGGCAACGCGCCTCGCCCAGAGGTTCAGCGTGGCATTTTCTTCCACCCAGCGCCGGGCATTAGCGCCGAGGCGGGTACGCAAAACAGCGTCGCCGCGCAGGCGGCAGATGGCCTCGCGCCAGCCCGCCACATCACCCGGCGCGACCGTCAGCCCGTTCTCGCCGTCGGTGATCACGTCCGTCTGCCCAGTCGTGCGGGTCGCAATGACGGCTTTGCCCATCGCCATCGCTTCTAAAATTGTCGTGATGCCCGCCTGGAAGTCAGTTTCTTTGAGGGGGACGACAACAAAGCTGGAAGCGGCGTAAAGATCGCGCAGCTCGGCATACGAGTAGCGCCGGGCCTCCACATTCGGCGGCAGGGCGCGTCCCGCCGTTTCGTTGTCGTGCTTGGACCAGGGCGACGCCGCCGCCAGCTTCACCGACAGCTCCGGCATCGTGCCGACCGCGTCAATCAGGGTCGGGTAATCGCGCCATTCCAGCCCCGCCGAGCAGATTTGATCGGGAAGGACGACGGCTTGCGGCAGCGGGCGGTAAAAGCGGGCGTCGGCATGAAAGGGGATCAAGGCCAGCTTCTCCGGGGCGATACCCAGGCGGCTGACGGCCCATTCTTCCTGCGACTTGGCATAAACAAAAATCGTGTTCAGCCGCCGCTGCGCTTTAAGCTTGGTAAAGAAGATTTGCTTTTTACCGGTGGACAGCCGGTGACCGATAGTCACATGGCGTGGGCCGCCCGCAACGCAGCGCATCAGCAAGGCCAGCGGGACACCGACATTTTCGCCGTTGGAGAAGATAGCGTCATAGCCGCGCCGCCTATGAAACGCCATCCAGGCCAGCGCGGCATCCAGGCCGCCGCGTGCCGCCACCCGCGTCCCCGGCGAGTGGTCGGCTTCCGCCGCCGCGTAGTCCAGGAAATCCACGGCGCAGCCATGCTCGCGCCGCAGCGTTTCCGCCAGGGCGTAATAGTCCATGACCGGATGCCGGTCAGCGGCGACTTCGGCTTCAACGCCGGTTTTCAGCACACTGGGAATAAGCAGCAGGATTTTCTTCACAATTCACTCACAAATGACGAGACGAGTGACTAAAGTCGCTCGCTGGAAGGTGTTCGGAAACACCACCTGTCCAGGGGACAGCAAGACAAAGCTATCTTAACATCTATTCTTCTGTCCCCTGGACAGGTGGCACTTCTGAGTGCCTTTCAGCGAGTGACTTCAGTCGCTCGTCTTGCGTCAATTGCCTTTTGCATTCTGCACGGTTCGGATCAAGCGCCGGTAGTTGGTGTCGGCGTCAAAACGCTCAAGGCCCACAGCGGCGGCCTGCACCGAAAGCTGCTGCCGCAGCGCGGCATCTTGTGCCAGCGCTTGCAGCGCGGCGGCCAGCGCCGGCGCGTCGTCCGGCGGCACGATCCAGCCGGTCTCGCCGTGAGTCACCGCTTCCGGAAGCGCTCCCACGGTCGTAGTGACCACCGGCAGGCCTGACGTCAGCGCTTCCATGACGGCCAGCGGCAGGCAGTCGCCGCGCGTGGGAAACACAAACAAGTCGGCGTCCGCGTAAAGCGTCCGCAGCGTCTCCGAGTTCGGCGCGACATCATGCCGGACAGTCACATAGGGCAAATTGTTCCCGGCATCTTGGGTTTTCGTGACCACTGTCAGGTGCGCGAGACCTGGCGGCAGCAGGCGAAAGGCTTCCAGCAGCGTGTCGCCGCCTTTGCGGGCAAAGTCCGCGCCGACAAACAGCAGCCGCACCGGACCCGGCGCTCGCTCGGTTTTCGGACGCCGCCACAACGCCGTGCTGATGCCCGGCGGGATCACGGAAATCTTCTCAGGCGCGACTCCGTAATCCGAGACCAGCGACGCTTTGGCCCATTCCGACCAGGTCACCAGATGCCGCGCCGCGCCGAACGCCCGCTGGTTCAGGCGCTTTTTCAGCGCCTCCAAACGCGGATTGGCGCTCGGCGTATGCCCATAAAACGCCCCCAGTGCATCATACTGAAGCGGCGTCGCGTCCAGCGAGATCACCGACGGCACCTGCCGCATCAGCCCGGCGGCGAACAGGGAGGTCACCTGCGTATGGTAAAGCGCCCCGTCTAAATGCCGCGCCTGACGGCGCAGGCCCTGCCATGCCCCCAGCGACGCCCGCACCGACCAGTTGGAGCGCACTCCCGGCAGGCGGGTCCAAGCCCCGGTCATGCCGCTGTAGGGCAAGTCCACATAAGTCGGCGTAATATCCGGCTGGGTTTCCAGCACCCGCTTTAAGTTCTGCGCGTGCGTCGTGTGTCCCAGCGAGTATTCCAGGGCAAAGCCTAACCGCATGTCGCCCTTGCTTTCATTGCGTCTAAAATGCGCGTCAGATTAGTCCGGCAGTTGAAGTGCGCCTGCGCCCGCGCCAACGCTGCCTGCCCCATTGCCTGCCGCCGGGCGGCGTCGGAAACCAGCGCGTCCAGTGCGGATGCCAGCGGCTCGTAAGCGCCAGGTTCCAGCAGGATTCCCGTCTCGCCGTCCGCCACAATTTCCGGGATGCCGCCGAGACCCGAAATGACCACGGGCAGGCCGCAGGACATCGCTTCCATCGCCACCAGTGAGTAACAGTCGGCGCGGGTCGGCAGAACAAACACGTCACAGCTTTGATACAAGCGGGCCAAAGCCGGGCTGTTGTTGGCAACGCCGTGATGCACCACGATTTTGGGCGTATCTGGAACGGCGTCACGGGTGACGAAATGCAGCTCCCAGGGAACAGTCGTCTTTGTTTCTTTGGCCCACCGAAGCAGCAGATCGCCGCCTTTGCGATGAAAGTCGCCGCCGACAAACAGCAGCCGCACCACGCCGTCTTCGGCCCGGATAGCCGGGTCGGGCCGGAAGAGGCGCTGGTCTACACCCGGCGAAATCACCGTGATTTTGTTTGCGGGAACGCCGTACTCGTCGCGCAAACTGGCCGCGACCCACTCGTTCCAGGGAAACAAATGCGCGGCGGCCTGATACAGATTTTCGGTGGCGCGGCGCTTCAGCCCCGCCCCAAAGCGGGCGCGTGCTTTGCCGTAGCCATAACCTTCGCCCATGGCTTCCATCTGGACCGGCGTCATGTCCATGACCAGAAACGACGGCGCGGCCCTGACCAGCGCCGGCACGGACTTTGCGGCCCAGGTGGCCCACAGCGTTCCGTCAAACTTGGCTTCCCCCAGCCCGCTTTTGATTTCCGCGATCCCGCGCAGGCTGCCTTTGATGCCGGAAGGGACGCCCGGCAGGCGCGTCATCAGCCCGCCGTCCGCCGCATAGCAGACGGGAACCCAGACCGCCTGAAGCGACGCATCTTCGGAAACCACCCGCTCCCAGTTCAGCGCCTGCGTTTTGAGGCCCACCTGCTGGTCCATGACAAACGCAAATTGATAAGCTTTATTTCGCATAAAATCGGAGTTTATGACGCCGCTTCCGCCGCCAGGCGCTCCAGCAGGGCAGTAAAAATCAAATGACCGATGACCGTATGCGCGTCTTCCACCATCTGCATGTTGTTTTTGTGAACGACAATGTTATGCTGGGCCATCTCGGCCAGCTTCCCGCCGCCGAAGCCGCTCCAGCCCAGCGTGATTGCCCCGCACTCATGCGCGGCCTCAACCGCAGCCAGGATGTTCGGCGAGTTGCCGCTGCCACTGATCGCCACCAGCAAATCACCGGGCCGCAGCCAGGTCTTCGCTTGTCCGGCAAACAC
>CAXTRL010000189.1:2751-7089 GCA_964246575.1 uncultured Armatimonadales bacterium | reverse complement strand
TCCGCAAATGCCGGTGCGCCTCACTTGGATTAAAACGTCGTTGACGCCGACTGCCGGAACGGGTTCGTCTTCCAGCCACAGCCCCGGCTCGGCCTTGCTCTTTCGCAGTGCTTTCAATCCAGTCTCATTTCTCCAGCCTACTTCCCTGGCTCAATCAGGCCGTCGGTCAGCATGGTCAAAAATGCGTTATCGTCCACGGTCAGCGGCAGGTCAATCCGGCTGCGGGTGCGGCTGGATTCATAAGCGGCAAAGATGATTTCGGTAGACTGAATCGCGTAGCGGGCCGACAGCAGCGGCTCGCGCCCGGTGTCAAGCGCGTCCGCCAAATCGGCAATGCCTCGCCCGATGGCGTCCCACGAATGCAGGTCGTCGGGCTGGTCGATTGTCTGCCAGCCGCCGCTGCCTGCGTTCAGAAGACGCAGGTACGGCGCGTCCCAGCGCACTTCCATCATGCCCTCGGTGCCGATTAACCGATGCGCGGCGTCTTCGTGCGAATGCTCGCCCGTGGTCAAGAATGCCCGGACGCCGTTTTGGAACTGGAACTCGCACAAGCCCTGGCTTTCCATCGCCACGGCAAAGATCGTATGGTCTTTGCGGCTGTCAATCTGGGCCATGACCCACTGGGCGGGCGCTTCGCCTTGATATAGGAAAAACATATTCAGCCAGTGAGTTCCCCAATCGTACAAATCGCTGCAATTGCCCCAATGCTGCACCAGTTTTCCAATCGCGCCTTTGTCCAGCAGCTTCTTTGCCTGCTGGAACGGGCCGAGAAACCGCCGCTGATGGTTAAACGTGAGCTTGACGCCGTTTTCGTCGCAGGCACGCACCATCGCTTTAGCGTCGCCCCAGGTCGTCGCCATCGGCTTCTCGCAGTGGATGGCCTTGACGCGGCCCGACTTAGCAACGCCGATGACAATCGCGGCATGATGGTGGGGCCAGGTGCAGACGCTGACGAGGTCCAAGTTCTCTGCATTCAGCATCTCATGGTAATCGGTATACGTTTTGGGAATGCCATACTTGGCGGCAAACTCGGCGGCAAGGCCCGCGTCAAGGTCCGCACACGCCGCCAGCGTGCAGCGGCCCGTGCTAAGGTAGCCGTCGGCGTGCAGATGCGCCATGCCGAAGCCTTTGGCCCCCTCGGTTCCCTGCATCCGGCCTGTGCCGATAAATCCTACCCGGTAGTTGGCTGCCATAAATTGCTCCTTTATTGCTGCTGAAACGACTGCATCAGCCGGGCGACATTTTCTGCGGCGTCTGCCCCAAAAAATAGGTCTTGATTGCGCTGCGTTTCCTCTGCCGCTGCCTGGGCACGTTCCTGCATGATAGCTTCAAACGCGGCGAGTGCATCCGTCATGTCGTTGCCGGTACATAAGCACTGCACCAAATCTACGGCGTCCCGCATCGCCAAATTCGCGCCCTGTCCGGCGAACGGCGTCATCGAATGCGCGGCATCACCCAGCAGCGTCAGGCCGGGGCGCGTCCGCCACCGATGCTCAAACGGCAGCCGCGTCAAAGGCCGCAGCACGAAGCGGTCTTCTGACGCTTCTACAAAGCGCCGTAGGTTGGGCGACCAGCCTGCGAACAGCTCCAGTGAAGCCGCCCGCGCCGCTGCCGGGGTCTTAAAGTGCGCGGCGTTAGTCTTGGCCCAATCTTCGCCGACGGCAAGCGCGAGATACAGCCGAACATACCCGCCGCCGTTGCGCTGCGCGATGAAGGCTTTGGCATCATCCAGCCCAAGCAAGCTGCCGTGGCCGACCAATGCGGCCACGTCCGGTGCGGCTTCGTCTGCGTTTGGAATGCCTGTTTCAATATAGGTAATGCCCGAATAAACCGGCATCGCCGGAGACAATAGGGCGCGGGCGCGGGACGATGCGCCGTCACTGCCGACCACTAAATCGTAATCACTGCACCGTCCGCCTTCCGTGAGCACATGCCAGCGTCCATCGGGAAGTGGTGCAATGCCGGTGACATGGGCATCCCACAGCACAGTGTCCGGCAGAAGCGAATCCAGCAGCAGGTCGCGCAGGACGCCCCGGTCAATCTCCGGGCGGGAGTCGTCGCCGTCTTCGGCTTCTTCGTTCCAAAACATGTCGCCTTGCTTGTTCAGGATACGCAGGGCTTGGCCTTCGGGCCGGGACAGCGCGGCGAACTCCGCTTCCAGCCCCATTTCCCGGATGGCCCGCTGCCCTGACTCTGCATCCAGGTCAAGCGTCCCGCCCTGCGAACGGGCGGCGCGGCTGCTGTCGCGCTCGTAGATTTGGACGTCAAACCCTCGTCGCTGAAGCAGGCGCGCCAGGGTGAGGCCGCCGGGACCGGCTCCGAGAACGGCGATTTTCGTGGATGGACTAAGGAACAATGAGAGCCTTGACGACTTCCCGAGACTCCACGGCGGCCAGTGCCGCGCCGGCGTCCCCTAATCCATAGCGTGCCGAGATGATGTCTGTCCAAGCGAAGCGGTCGCCGAAACGGGCCAGCGTTTCCATTGCCCGGTAAACATGGCTGAAGTCCACGCCCCAGCAGCCTTGAAGAGTCAGATGTCTGCGGTTGATGTCGGAATGCGGGTTAATTGCGGCGTCGCCGTTGTCCGAATACTGGCCGACGACAATGTACCGCCCGCCGTCACGGGTCAAGCGGCAGCCCATCGGCACGGCGGCGGGGCTGCCGCTCGCTTCAATGACCACATCAGCCCCCCGCCCTCCAAACGCATGATGCACGGCAGCCGAGAGGTTTGCATCTAATGGAAAAAGCACATCGGCACCCATGCGAGCGGCGGCTTCCAGCCGGTGCGGGACAGAGTCGATTACCCCAACACAGGACGCCCCGGACGCGACGGCAAGAGCGCAGGCGCTGAGGCCAACAGGCCCCGCGCCCTGGATCAGCACCCGGTCGCCAATCTGAATATGTGCCAGGTCAACGGCGTGAAGCGCCGTCGGCAGGCCGCAGCCGCCCGCGATCCAAAGCTCAGGGCTGACGTTTGAGGCCATCTTGACGATCTTGACGCCCGGCTTTAAGTAAATCCGCTCGCTCCACCCACCTAAAAGGCCGTCGTCTGCGCCGTAGGTGATGCCGTACACGCGCCGGTGCGGGCAGCGCGTGCTTTGCTTGGCGATCAGGCAGTACCAGCAGTTGTAGCACGTCCCATGCACGTCTAAAAACGTCACCGCCTCGCCCAGCATGATTTGTTCGCCGTTGATGTCCGTGACAGGGCCGTTTGTTTCCAAAACTTCGCCGACGCTGATATGGCCCGGAATAAGCGGGTAGGGGACGCCGGAAAGCCGCCCATGCCACAAATGCACGTCGGTCCCGCACACTTCCGACGCCAGCGTTCGCAGCAGCACGGCTCCCGGTTCTAAATCCGGCTCCGGGTAGGAGCGGACTTCAATCGGCGTATTCGGGGCAGGAATTACAGCAGCGCGTACCATACTTTATTTCGGTTACTTTCTATAAACTTCCCGGACGCTGGCATCAATGCTGCGAAACGTCAGGCCAAGTGCGGTGTCGGCATTAAGGCCGTGTGACGTGTTATCAAACAGCGCAAACCCAATCAACCCGCGCGTCAGCGGCGGGCGGGGCAGCCGCTCCAAAATGCCGGCGGCCACAGCGTTCATCAGGCCGACCGGCAGATGGGCGATGAGGCGGCGCTGACCTAGCACCGACATCAGCAAATCTAAAAGTGCGTTCGTGCTGAGCGTACTTGGTCCGCAGGCGTCCAAGACCGTGTTCTGGGCGCGAGGGTCTTCCAGTGACGCCGCAACAGCGGCTGCCAAATCGTCCACATGGATTGGGCCGGACAGCGTCCGGCCATTGCCAAGCACCGGCACGACCGGGCCGGCTTCGATCATTCGGGCCAGCCGTGAAAAGTAATGGTCGCCGGAGCCGTAGACAATGGAGGCCCGCAGAATTGTCCATGGAAAACCACTTCTTTGGACCCAGCGCTCGGCTTCAAGCTTTGCGTCGATGCCTGGATGCTGCCCGGCCAGCTCTTCCCGTACCGCCGCGCCGCTGAGGTAGACGACGCGCTGCGGCTGCCCCTGAGCCTTCAGTGCGTCAATAATATGGCGTGTCCCTTCGGCGTCTACAGCGTGGAACGTGTACTGCTTTTCCGGCCGCTCAATCGGAAAGCCTGGGAACTGATGCGCGATGACCGCCGCGTCCATTCCCGTCACGGCCTCTTTTAAGCCGCCTTCGTGCCGGACATCGCCGCGCACGACCTCAAAGCCGTTATGTTCTTTTTCACTTCTCGTGCTGGACAGCAGGCGGACTCTGTGCCCGCGCTTCCGCAGTGCTTTGGCAGCGGCAAGGCCGATAAAGCCGCATCCACCGGTAATCAAAACACGC
>CAXTRL010000189.1:0-2741 GCA_964246575.1 uncultured Armatimonadales bacterium | reverse complement strand
GTTACTCATTCGCTACCGCTGAGGAATAATTTGCACCATAAGAGGCGACCCAGTGAGAGTCACTGCAACGCTGGAGCCGCTGCCTGCGGCAACTGCGCCGATGCCCACGAGCGGGTCATAAACTTTGTAGGTGTACTTGCCCTCAAAGTCTATCGTGACTCTGTCCGGCGGCGGCACTGCGGCCGCGTTTGCTTCCGCATTCCAAATCTGCGGCTCGTTCCAGACGACAAGAAACGTACTTCCGTCACTTTTGCTGATGGAAATGCAGACGCCCGCCGCGCCTGCATGGTCAACCCCGCTGACCCGGTACTGCGGGACCTTCGGCGTGAAGCGGCGGGAGCTGTCGGACAGCAGGTTCTTGACATTCGCCAGCGCTCGTGCGGCAGGCTTGGGATGCCACTGGAAGTCAAAAATTCCGAAATGCGCTTCCGAACCCTCCTTGCCTGAAGGATCACCGTCGGGCGTGTCATCCATGAGCTGGTATAAGTACGCGCGGCGAACGCCTTTGGCCGCGATGTCAAACAGTTGGTTCAAGACATATTTTGCCTGTGCCGCGCTGTCGCAACCGCCCTGTCCGGGTTTGCCGGTTGTTGTCTGGCCCCATTCCGAAACGGCGACCGGCCTCGCCGGAGCGGCAGCCGCACGGTACCAATCGCACAGAGCCGAGAAGTTCCCGCCGCCGAAGCCGGAAGGCTGACGGCCTGCGCCTGCATAGAAGTGGAAGTTGCCTAAACCCGCATAAGAGGAAACATTCGGCAGCTTTGCATAATCGGCAGGATCGCCGCTGGCGATTGTCGGCGCCATCAGTGTTACGGAAGACAGCAGAGGCGTCTTCTGTTTCCAGTCGAAGATCGCTTTGGCCCAAGCCGCGTAATTCACCGAAAAATTTCCAGTTTGGTCGGCAGGACTGAACGGGCCGTGCGTTCCGTTGCCGACTGCGTAATTATTGATCTCGTTCGGACCTTCAATCGTTTCGATAATGCCGGCCATCTGCGGAATGGTCTTCTGCTGACTTGCAAAATCCGCACTCCGCGCGTTCAGATACCCGGTAACATGGTTGTCTGCCTTCAGCCCCGCGGGGAAATAGGCTTTAGTTTTGGCCGCCAAATCTTTTCCGGCTGCGACATCGGCGGCATCGACGCACTTCATGCGGACCCTGGAAAACCCGATAATGTTCAAGGCATCGGCGATGGCCTGCGTACTGCGATAGGCGTTGTCGCCGAGATGCACGTTGACCCCGAACGTGTCCAAGAAATCATGCGCCGTGATATTTCGGGGGGTCTGTCCGCTGCTTTGAGCCGCCGCCGGAGGTGCGGATAGGCTGAGCGCAGCCGCCAAAGCCAGAAAGGAAAGAAACCGGGCTTCCCGTGTGCCTACGGTCATTCCAAATCCTCCAGCGCTCCTTGAAGGGCGGGGACAAGCTGCTTTTTGCGGGACACGATGCTGCCGAGGTCAAACTCGCTCGGCCCTTGACGCGCGAACGGCAGGCCGGCGCGGATGGTCTGGTCGCCCCGGCAGAGCATACGGCTTTGAATGGTCACAACATCCGTGACGATGAGGCAAATCAGGGCCAAATTCTCGCGTTCCACCCGCGCTTCCAGCGCCGCTACCAAGTCTTCTTTGCGCTCCGGCAGCTCCTGGAACCCGGTAACTTCCACCTGTGCGACGCTGACTGCTTTGCCGGCCATTTCGTAGGATTTGCGGTCGCCGTCCACAATGTCATCGGCAGACCGATCTACCATGCCTGGCGAAGCTTGAATCAGGTGGCGGCCGTAGTCGTCAATGTCGATTTTGCTGAGGCCCGCCAGCCAGTGGGCGGCGTTCTCGTCGCGCTTTGTCGTGGTGGGAGAGCGGAACACCAGCGTGTCGGACAAAATGCCGGACAGCAGCAGGCCGGCCACTTCGACCGGCGGCGCGGCATGATGGCGGCGGCAGGCTTCGGCCACCAGGGTGCTAGTGCTGCCGACGGGTTCCACAACAAAAGGGATCGGCAGGACGGTGGACGCATTGCCGAGGCGGTGATGGTCCAAAACGCCGACAATCTCCGCTTCGTCCGCCCCGGTCACGGCCTGGGCCAGCTCGTTATGGTCCACCAGAATCAGCTTGGCCTTCGGCGGCTCCAGCAGGCACTGGCGGCTGGTTGTTCCCAGATACTTGCCTTCATCGTTGACCACTAGGAATTCTTCGCCGCCGCCCCGCAAAAGAGCGCCGCGCCGGTCCCGGATGCGGTCGGAGCCGGGCAGCTTCGGCAGGTCTTCCACGAATGTTCGGCAGTTCTGGTCCGAAGCGCGTATCTCCCCGCTGGCAATCTGGGCATACGCCCGCGCCAGGGACAGCGGGGTCAGGCCGCCGAGCAGCTTGCCGCCGTCTTCCGCCACGGGGACCAGCCGGTCGCCTTGCGCCAGCCGGGCCATCGGCTCCGCCAGGGTGTCCCACGGATGGACCGGCACCTGCGCTTCCGCGACATGAGCAAAGGTCGGCGCGGCGCTTGACAAAACGCGGGGCGGCTTCACGCCGAAGTAGCCCAGCGCAAACGCCGCCTGCTGCCCGACCTGCCCGGCGCGGGCCGCCACGACCGGGTCGTCGCTGATGCGGCTAAGGCACCAAGCATAGCCGACCGCCGAAGCGATTGCGTCCATGTCCGGGCGCTGGTGTCCGATAATATAAGTCAAGTCCGAGCGCCACGGATCATGCCGCTCGCGGGGTATCGCCATTCAGTCGTTCCTCCACACTCTTAGAAA
>CAXTRL010000188.1:0-7130 GCA_964246575.1 uncultured Armatimonadales bacterium | reverse complement strand
GATCATATCTACTTGTCGGGCCTCTATCTGCTGCCTGAGCATCAGCGCTGTGGGTACGGCTCGCGCATTCTTGAAGATCTGCTCGCGGAAGGGCAGGCACATCACCTGCCGATCCGCCTGCGCGTTCTGCGGGTCAATCCACAGGCGCGGCGCTTGTATGAACGCATGGGTTTTGCTGCTGTTGATGAGGAAGAATGTTTCACTGTGATGGAAAAGGAGGAGAACTATGTCTGAAGAACGCATTGCGGTTACCCTAGAAAGTGTTACTGTAGAGGAAACCGCCAATTGTTTCGTGACGCTGCAAGATGACGCCAAACGTCAAATCCGGGTGTTTATCGGGCGGCGCGAAGCGCAGAGCTTGGCGCTTGGCCTTCAGGGTTCTATTCCAGACCGGCCTCTGACCTACGAAGCGCTGCTGGGATGCCTGACGGCGGCTGGGGCGACAGTGGAGGATGTCTGCATCCATGACTTACGCAATGAAACATTTTATGCGGCTGCAAATTTGCGCGTCGGCGCTGCCCTGCATCCAGTTGATATGCGTCCGAGCGATGCACTCAATTTAGCGGTCAGAGCGGGCTGTGCATTGCACGTCAGCGAGCAGGTCTTTCAGACGCTCTTGAAGGCGGAACCGCCGGCAGACGCCACGCAAGCGGGTGAAACGCGCTCTGTCACTGTGACAAAAGCCCTGGAGCCTGTCGCCTTGTCCGCCGCCGAAGTGAGCGAGGATCTATCCCATCTGTACGCCGAAGATCAGTCGGACCGCACCACGCAGCCGATCAATTGGGATGTGGTCTCTCCGCGAGACGCGGCACGTCTGGCGCGGGTCAAGCAGTTCTACCGGGGGGGCTTATTGCAGGCGGGAATGGATTTTTACCATGCCGCCATGATTTTGCAGCACTCGCCGAACACCGATGATTATTTGCTGGCCCATGAGTTCTGCGTTGTCGCCATCAGCTTGGGTGTTGAACAGGCCAAGTGGCTGGCGGCGGCAAGCGAGGACCGTTTCCTGATGAATGTCAAGCGGCCTCAGCGGTTCGGCACGCAGTATCAAATCAACGAACCCAATGGCGACTGGTCACTTTATGAAGTCGGCCCGGAAGTGCAAGACAGCCTCCGAAGTGCGTTCAATGTCCCTGCCTTAGTTGAAGCGCAGGCGCACGCCATTGAGATGAATGAAAAGTCCAAATGACCATGAAAACACTTTTAATCGCCCTGGTGCCGCTGGATGAGCGGGCCGTCAACACGCGCTACCCGCAAATGCTGGGCGAGATCGGCGGCGCGGAAGTCCGGCTGCCGCCTGCCGCCGTGCGCGGCTTGCAGCGGGTTCCCGCCGATGTGGATGCCGTGGCGGCCTGGCTTCAAGAGTCGGCGAAAAGCGCCGATGCCGCGATTGTGTCGTGCGAATATTTGGGCTTCGGCAACTTGATCGCTTCGCGCATCTCCCATGACAGCGCGGCGGATGTGCTGGCCAGGCTGCGGCTGCTCGGCGGGATTAACCCAAGCTGCCCGGTTCATGCGTTTTCACTGATTACGCGCGTTTCCAATGCCGATGACGCCGTGGAAGAACCGGACTACTGGGCGGAGTGGGGGACGGCGTTCTACCGCTATGCGCGTTTGGCCCATCAAGCGGAGCGCGGGGAATTAGAAGACTTGGATGCGCTGGCGGAACTGGAACGGAGGCTGCCGCCAGAGCTAAAGACCGACTGGCTGGTGCGGCGTCTGCGGAACCACACGGTCAATTTGGGGCTGCTGGAGATGGCGGCGCGGGGGCAGATTACTTCGCTTAGGCTGACTTCCGACGACACCAGCCCCTACGGCTTCCCGTCGCGGGAACGCGCCTGGCTGTCCGGCTGGCCGGCGCTGGTTGGCCCGGCACTTTCGGACCGGGTGCGGATGCACCCCGGCGCGGACGAAGTCGGCTCAGCCCTGCTGTCGCATCTGCTGATGGAACGTGCCGGCAAAACGCCGCGCGTTTTCGTTGTCTACAGCCATGCCGGGGGCGAAAACTTAATCGCACCCTACGAAGACCGCCCTGTCCGCGAAACGGTGGAAGGCCAGATTCACGCCTGCGGCGGGAGGCTGGTCGAAAGCCTCTTTGACTGCGATTTAGTGCTGGGCGTCGCCACGCCTGTGCCGGGCCGCACTGCTTACCAGCCGGAGTATTCTGAAGAAGACGCTATGACCCGGCCGGCGGAATATGCCGCGTTTGTCGCCGCGCTTGGCAATGCCCAAGTGCAGGGCATTCCCGCTGCCCTGGCAGATGTCGCGTATCCCAACGGCTCCGACCCGCTGCTGATGTCCCTACTTTTGGTCAGCGGCAAGACGCTGAATTTAGCGCGGCTTGCGGCTTATGGGGCTTGGAACACGGCAGGCAATACGCTGGGCGTTGTTGTCGCCGAAGCCTTTTGTGCGAGCTTAGTCGGTGACGACCCGGACCGGGCCGCCGCCCAGCAGAAGTTTCTCGCGCATCGCTTTTTGGAAGACTGGGCGTATCAAGCCGTCGTGCGCCGGGAGGCGCGGGCTGAAGCCGAGCGGCTGTGGGGGCGGCGCGAACCTGACGCCGACAATCCTGAAGAACAAGCGCAGCTTTGCGCGTTTATGGAAGCGCGGCTCAACGAACATTTGTGGGTGCTTCAGTGGCACGGCATCGGCGTCAATCTGAAAATCGCGCCGGGCAGCGTTCGGCTGCCCTGGCGGCGCACGTTTGAAGTGGATTTTGACCTGGCCCAACAAACTTAGCGGGGAGAAGCCGCTCGCGAAAAGGCACGCGCCCAGCCGCCGGCAAGAGCAGCGGTGCCGCCGGCGCCGCTGGGGTGCAGGCCGCCGCCGGAGCCGTATTCCTGGAACAGTGCAGGATGGGCGGCGAACACGGAAAATGCGGACGTGTCGCCAAGAAACACGCGGCCCGGTGCGGTACGGGCAAACGAGGCGGCGACGGCCTGGTCAGCCGCCTGGTACGAGCGCAGGAGGCGCAGCGAGGCGGCATCCCATAGGACGCCGCTGAAGCGGGTCGGCACCACAAATGACGGCGGCTCGTTGAGAACGACGTTGTAGCCGCCGGCGACCAAATCCGCCGTGAGCGCCTGCAAGTTCTGCTGGTGCCGCTGCGCCGTGAAGCGGTGGCGGACGTCGCTGCGGGCGTCGTTCGTTCCCAGCATGACCAGCACCCATATGGGGTTCGCTTTGGGATCAGGCTGGCCGAAAGCTGCCGCAAAAGCGGCTTTGGCCTTGAGTTCCAGGGACGGGGTGCTGTCGGCGTCGCTGTCTAGATCACCTGTCGGATCGCTTGGCTTCCAATCCGCCGTGGTCGAGCCGCCGACAGCCTGGTCGTAGGAGTTCCAGGCAATCCCGCTGTCCGCCAGCGCCGCCGACTTGGTTTGCCTGAGTTTTTGGATTGTCAGGGCCGCCGCATCATTGACGCCCGGTGTGATTGTGTGGCCGGTTTCATTGTAGCCGGTGGAAATGCTGTCGCCGATAAAGCCGATTTTGGGGACGGCTTGCACGAGGGACGAGGCCGTCTCCGGCAGCCGGAAAAAGGCAATGTGCGTGTAAGACGTTCGGGTCGTTTCCGGGGCGCTGTCGGCGACCCAGGAGTCGACGCCCGCCGCGCCGCCGTCTAAAATGGGGCTGCCGGCGTCAAACACGCGCAAAGACCCGAGGGGCTTGCCCGTGCGAGTGTCTGTCGCCGAAACCGAAAGCGTGACGCTGCTGGTACGGCCGCCGGCATTAACGGCGCTTGCAGTCAGCGAATACGGGTGCGCCGTGTTCGGCTGGACCGGTGCCGACCCTAGCCGCTGCGCCGTGCGCCCGCCGGTCATCTTGTAGACAACAAGCGCGGCTGGGGACAACTGAAACAAGTAAAACGACCGGTCCGGCTGAAACCGCAGCACCAGGCCGCTGGCGGTGTTGGCAGAAGGAATGCCCGGTGCTTCCATCGTTCCTTCCACATTCGGCGCGGCATTTTCGGCGGCTGGGCGCAGCGCCAGATCGTAAAAGTAACCGTTGGCGTCCGAGCTGACGGCATAAAGACGATTTCCAGACACGGAATAAATCTCGCCCTGCAAGTCTGTCCAGCCGTTAACGAGAGTCCCTCCGGCGCTGACCTGCCCGTGCACGGCAGCAAAATCCCTTAAATAACTGCTGTCATACGTCAGGGTCCGGCCCGGCTTGGCGGCGGGCACTTGCGCATGGGCCACCCCGAGCGCCATCAGGCAGGCCAGCGAAACGAAAAAGCTGCCTTTCATTTTTGATGCTCCATTTGCCGCTAATCCACACAGTTTAAGCCGCAGCGGCCTTTGCTTTTTCAATGTCTGTCTGCGTTTCCACTGCCGCCGCGTCAATTTCTTCGGTCACCAAGCGGGCCGCTTCTTCTGAGCTTCCGGCGGCTTCCAATGTTTCTTCCAGCCGGCTCTCAAATGCCGCCAGCACTTCGTGAGGGTCCACTGTTTTTGTCAGCGCTTCCGCTTCCAAATCCACCCGGTTCTTGACGCTCGGCAAGTCGCGGCGCAGTTCTTCCAGCAAATCAATAATTTTCGCGGTTCGCTGCTCAGTCAGCATGCTCATTTGAAGCTCAAGCTGCTCCCGGCGCTCCGCCAGCTTTCCCTGCCGGTTTTGGGTAATCAAAATGACTGAAGTCATCAGCAGCGCTCCCAGGCCGACAGCCCCTTGCAGCCAGGCAAACGGCGGGTCATCAAGACGCGGCAGATGCAGAAGCGGCGCGGCGGCATTGATCCCCATCCACAGGCCGGCACCGACCAGAATGCCGTAAAAGAACTGCGGACGCCCCAGCCGCGCCGTCAGCGACTCCACCGTCCGCTGATGCGTGTCCACCTGTCCCTCAGCAAGCGCATGAAGCGCCACCACGGCATCAATGTTGTTGTTGATTGGGTCCGGCACAGCCAGCGCCGCTTCTTTGCGCCCCCGCCGCATCCGTATGGGTACTTTCATTGGCTGTTGCTGTTGTTCTTTATTTTGTTTTCTTGCCTGCAACCTACTCAGGTATACTATACTAATTCGCAGGTTATGTCAAGCGGTTGCCGTGACCTGTCCCTTGTGTTTTAGCGTTCTCCTGGGTATCATTCTAGCATGGCAAACAACGTCAAAAATCAGCGACAGCTTTTGCTGCGGGTGTTAAGCGGCTCGCTGAAACTTTCCGCTCTTTGGTTTGGTACATGTTTCAGCGTATTTTTGCTCTTCGTTTCCAGCAAAGTGCTACTTCAAATAACAGCAGCGCACCATATTGTGCTTGGACTTTCCGCCCTCTCGAACAGGGGCTTCTGGCTGTTTGCCTTGACTGTCGGGGGGGTGATGACAGTTTTAGCATTAATTACAGGAGTATTTGCCTGGACTTTTGCCAAGAACTTCCGTGGTGATAAAGAGCTAACAAATGATCTTATCGCCTACCTTGCTTTTCGGAATGTTAATCCTGCGGAAAAGCAGCAAAACAAGTTTTCTAAAAGGAGCAGTATGCCGCGGTATTTAAGACCAGCAAGCTTTTTTGCTGATGGCGCAGCATCCATTCTGGATTTCGGAAATACTTTGACCCGGTCTGGCTATGGATTGACACCACGCCAGAAGGATTATCTGGCGCTCAAGTCAGATTGGGCTGCGGTAGGGGATGATTTACGAACCGCGACAACTGAGCTTGAACAAGACTTAGCACCGGATAAAGGCAAGTCCCTCGGTAGCATTGGAGGAACATCTGCCTGAAGATGCTTTAAATGAAGATATGTTTGGTGAAGTGTCCCAGGAACCAGATGGCTCCAAAGCGGAAGTTTCCGAGGCACTGCCTGTGCAGCCAGACATCCATGCGTCAAGTGCTTCTGTTTCGCTGGGAGACCGTTCGGCAGTTGTCCATGCCCAAATGGAGTTCAGTGGTCCGCTTCCCCCGCCGCAAATTTTAGGACAATATGACAAGGTGCTGCCGGGAGCGGCGGAGCGCATCTTGCAAATGGCCGAGAAGCAGCAAAACCACCGCATTGACATGGACCGCAATGGAGTTCAGCGAGCGAATTGGGGCTTAGGAGCAGGATATTCTCTTTCCGTACTCGCGTTAGGTTTAACAGCATTCCTCGTGTTGCACGGACATGATGTTGCGGGTTCTATCTTGGGTGGCGGAACCTTCCTTAGCTTAGTCGGAACATTCGTTTACGGCAGCAAAGTGAAAAGTCAAGAGAATATTGAAAAAGCACGCCTAGCAACTGGATATGATGATGAAAATAGCGCCCCGGAGTAAGCGAACATTCCTACACGCCACACTGTACGACCGAAAGCCGGAGATCATTGCGATCTCCGGCTTTCTTTATTTGCCATAGGAAGTCCCACTCTTGCCGTGCAAAAGGAAAGAAAACAAAGGGCAAAGATCAGCAGTATTTGCTCTGGCTTCTAGCCGTTCGCGCTGTCCGGCACCATACAGTCTAGCGGGTGATGTAATTCAAGTATCTTTCCAGCGTTCTGAGCGGCAAAGCGTGTTTGCGGCCCGAGGCTTTAACGATCGGCATGGACTTCCAGAGGTGCGGCGTCTTCTCCCAGATCAAGTTTCCGCTGTTGTCCAGAACGACAATTCCCTGAATGTATCTCGCGCTTTCCCCGCCGGCGAACTTGACGCCGACTGCCGCGCCGTCGTCTGCCGGGTAGCTCCAAATATCGTTGACGTTTTGCAAAGGTGCGCCCAGGGTTTCCAGTACGCGCTGCCGGCTGCTCCCCGGCGTCAGCGTTTCCGCGTCTGCAATGCGAACCAGATGCCCCGGCGTGTTCCAGGAGTCATTATCGCTGCTGACGGCGCTGCTTCCTTGCTCGGCCCTCACGCTTTGCTTGGCATGGTGCCGCGCGAACGAAAAGGCGGTCAGCAATGCGGCAGCCACAAAAACGCCGACTGCCGCGAGGACGGCTGCCGACGCCGTTTTTTTCCTGCGCCGCGCCGAAGGCGGCAGGAAATGGCTTTCAGGCAAAGGCGGAAGAACCTGCGTTTGGTCTATGGGCGGCGTGAACTGGGTCCGAAATACATGGCCGCAATTGTCGCACGCGGTGGCATAAATCCGTGCGGGCAGCTTGCACGCCGGGCAAGTCTTCTGCGACGGTGTCATCGCTCTTCTCCTGATCCGCAGAATGTTTTCAATGTGAGGGTGTAT
>CAXTRL010000187.1:0-7149 GCA_964246575.1 uncultured Armatimonadales bacterium | reverse complement strand
AGAATTACAACCTCGGCGACGTGATGCAGGCGTCGCGCCCGGTCCCGATTACAGTCATGTTCAACTTGGACAAGTTTCCGGTAGACTTGGAATTCGGCGGCCTGGGCGTCACCGTTGCCCATCCGCCGCGCCGCTTTTTTCAGTTTGATCTCGGCTTGAACGTCGTGGAAGAAGGGGATCGCCTGGAACTGGAAGCCGATTACAGCACCGATCTCTTTGACACCTCCACGATTGAACGGTGGTTAAGCGACTTCGAGACGCTGCTCCAAGCGGCGGCGGCAGATCCGCAGGTCTGCATTGAAACGCTGTCGGCCCGCGTGCGTCACAACCAGCCCGCGCTTTTGCCGGACGCTGCGCCCGCCCTGCGTCCCGCCGCGCCGCCGGCGCGAGCCGAAGCGTCCTCAGCCACGGAAACGCGTCTGGCCGTGCTGTGGCGCGAAGTGCTTGGCGTTCCCAGTGTCCGCGCTTCCGACAATTTCTTTGAGAATGGCGGGTATTCCCTGCTCGCCCTGCGCCTTTACGGGCGCATCGAGCAGGAGTTTGGGGTGCGCCTGCCCCTGCCGACGCTGTTTCAAGCGCCGACACTGGAAGCGCTTGGAGAAGTCCTGAGCCGCGCCGTTCAACCGCACGGCAAGCCGCATTCTTGTTTGGTCCCGCTGCGGGCGTCAGGCAGCAAGCCGCCGCTGTTCTGCATTCATCCCGATCATGGACTGGTGCTGTTTTATCAAGCGCTGGCAAACCGCCTGCCGCCGGACCAGCCCGTGTACGGCGTGCAAGCGGTTGGGGCGGACGGCGGCGAAGCGCCGCTCCTGTCCCTGGAAGACATGGCGGCGCGTTATATCAACGACATCCGGCAGTTCCAGCCGCACGGCCCGTACCATTTGGGCGGCTATTCGCTCGGCGGCGTTCTTGCGGCTGAAATGGCCCGGCAGCTTCACGCGGACGGCCAAAGCGTGGGCCTGCTTGCGCTGTTTGACGCTTATGCGCCGGTCGCCTACCAGCAGAACTTGATCGACAAGCCGCGCTTGCAGCGGCTGGCGGGCCACTTGCAGCTTCTCAAGACCGGCACGCCGCGAACCGCGCTGCAAACGCTCGGCGAAAAAGCGAGGGAAGCTGTGTCGGGTAAAAAGGCGGACTGGCAAAAAGCCGCCGCCGAGCTTGCCGGCACGCTTGCCCCGGAGCGATTGGACGCGCTGCGTGACGTGATTCTAGCGAACGAAGCGGCGTTCTTTCGCTACGAGACCCCGTCGTACCCGGTGCGGGCCACGCTGTTCCGGGCCGCCGAAGTCAGCATTTTTGAGGAGCGCGACCCGGCCCTCTGGTGGGGCGATGCGTTTAGCGGCGGCTTAGAAACGCACGATGTTCCCGGCGTCCATCTTTCCATCATGAACGAGCCGCAGGTTCCGGCGCTGGCGCTGGCCCTTCAGATTGCTTTGGACAAAGCGGCTTTCTGATGGAACTTCAAGATGGGGAAGTGCATATTTGGCGCTGGGACTTGGACCGGGAAGCCGCGCAGCCCGCGCTGCTGTCGGAAGACGAGCGGGCGCGGGCCGGGCGCTTTGTCTTTGAGCAGGATGCCCAGCGCTGGGCTGCCTGCCGGACAGGGCTGCGCGTGACCCTGGGCCGTTACCTTGATCTCGCGCCCCAAAGCCTGGAATTTACGTTGGGACCCTGGGGAAAGCCCGGCCTGCATGGCTGCCCGCTGCGGTTCAACGTCTCGCATTCCGGCGGCGCGGCGCTGCTGGCGGTGGCCTGGCGGCGGGAAGTGGGCGTGGATTTGGAACGTATCAGTCTGGAGCGCGTCAGCCGTGCGCTGTCCCCGGAAGAACTCGCTCTCCAAGTTTTGTCGGGCAGGGAACTCGCCTGGCTGTGGGACCAATCTTTTGATCAGCGCGAAGCCGCGTTTTTGACGCTTTGGACTGCCAAAGAAGCGTATGTCAAAGCGATCGGGCAGGGCTTGTCGTTTCCGCTGACGCGGCTGACGCTGCTGCCAAATGCCGAAGATGACCAGTTCGAGGTTCCGCATATCGCGTCGCTTCCCCCAATCTTTGTTTGCCGTCTGGCCGCCGGCCCGGATTATCTAGCGGCATTAGCCCTGGAAGGTGCTCCGGCGGACGTGCGGTACTTTGAAGCGCCGTGACCACCGAACCGTCCGCGCCGAACAGTGCATCAAACGCTGCTAGGCTCAGGCTCCGCTTGCGGCAAATCTTGATAGTGCATGACCGAGTTTTCTCCGCAAAGCTGGGCGGCGGCAAGGGCCGACTGCCCCCGGCAGATCAGCTCGGAAGCATCCGGCACGTCAGGCGTGAGCTGCACAACGCCAAAGCAAGCCGTTTGAGGCGACTGCCCGACAGCTCCTTTAACGCAGGCTTCGGCAAGGCCGGTCCGCATTCGTTCGGCGGCGATCCGCGCCCCGGCGTCGCCCGTTTCTGGCAAAATCACGGCGTACTCATCCGTGCCTAAATGGATCAGGGTATCCACGGTGCGTAGCTTGGATTGGATGACAGCGGCGGCAGACTGAAGCGCTAAATCGCCCGCCTCAAAGCCGAATTGCCGGTTTCTCGCCGTGAGATTATCCAAAGCCAGCACAAGCAGTGAAAGCGGCCCATGATACCGGGCAGCCCGCGCGATTTCTTCGGCCAGTCTTGCCCGAAATGCCGGATGCCCAGACAACGCCGTTTGTCCTAGCTCCTCGCTGCCGCTTGCCTGCGCGGCGGACGTCACGATTTGTTCCAGCATTTTGGAAGACATCTCGCCCGGTCCGATCTGCTCGATTTGTTTCCGAAGAGCGGCGGCTTTCAGAACTGTTGGCGGCTTCGGCGCGGCGGTTTGCTGCTCCGCCAGAGCAATTTCGGGAACTTCTACCCCGGCGCTCAGGCCGCCGATGATGCGGCCTTCCGCGTCGTACAGTGGAACCATGCTGCACCGCAGACGCGCCGTGCTTCCGCCGGCCACGGTGTCCCGGCGCTCCATGTCATGCAAGCACTCCCCGGCTAGGACGCTTTGGATCTTCGCTTCTGCTGCTTCGCGCTCGGTGTCTGGAACGATTGTGTCCCAAAGCGTACTGTCCAGCGCCGCCGCCGCCGAAATGCCGTACAGAAGTTCGCAGGCGGCGTTCCAGCGAATGATTTTGCCGGAAGCCGCAAAGCAGAAGCACGGCACCGGCAGGGTGCGAAAGAACTCTTGAAACTGCCGGGAAACCTGCTCGCGCTGGGCTTCCGTCTCGGATTTGCGCGTTTTTGACTCTTGAAGCTGGGCGTGAAGCGCGGCATGGCGGGCTTCAAACTCTTCCTGCTGCCGGCGGCGCTCCCCCACCGCCGCTTCCAAAAGCCGCCGCGCGGCAGGGGCCGCCCCGTAGCCGAGGCCAAGCGCCGCCAGCGCCGATACGAAAAGCCCAATCCCTCCGGCGATCATCAGCGGGAACGCCGGCGCGTTTTCCGTGCCGGCGCTTGGCGCCGCAGTTTTCGCAGGCGCTTTAGGAGTAGAAGTTTTGGAGGCAGGCTTTTTTCCGTGATGGGACACCGGCGCGGCTTTTCCCGATACTGCGCTCGCGGGCGGCGCGGGCGAAACGCCGTGCAGGAAGACCCCGCTGCCGAACAGAAGCAAAGAAAAGAACGCCATCGCGGCAATCCCAAAAATCGGTTTCATGCTGTTATTTCGGAAAAAACAGCGTGGAACAAGAGGAAGCTACGTCGGTGTGGCAGGCACATACCTTCCGTGATCCGGCACGGCAATTCGGTCAAAATCGCGGGCCAGCGTGTGCAGCGCCGCCCGCATTTCCGCGCCATGCATCGCCGGGCCGTGGCCTGTCACCACAAGGTCCGGCTCCAATGCCGCCAGGGTCTCGACAGACGCTTTGGCGGAAATCCAGTCGGGGGTAAAGTACATCGGCGGACCGTGCATCTCCGGCCTTTGAACAGCAACGGCATACGCTGATTCCTGCGCCGTTGTAATAAACGCATCGGCAGCGATCAGCGTCCGGTCCGCTTCGCGCCACAGCGCCACTTGGCCGGGCGTGTGACCCGGCACCGCCAGCCAGACCCAGCCGAGCATGACCGGAACACTGCCGTTTTCCGGCAGGGCATGAAGCCGGGCGCCGACTTGGACCGGCCCGCGCGGATAGAGCTTGGAAACCGCCGCCATCAGCCCGCCGCCGACAGTCGGGTCCGCCGGCGGGTACGCTTTCTGCCCGCTCAGGTACGGCATTTCTTGGGGATGCGTGTAGACCGGCGCGTCCCAAAGCTCCGCCAGCTCTTCCAGCCCACCGACATGGTCAAAATGCCCGTGGGTCTGAATAATCGCCGCCGGACGCGCTCCTTCGCCGAACCGCTCGGAAGCGGCTCTCTTGATTTGTCCTGCCGTGCCGGGAATGCCGGCGTCAATCAGTACCCAGTTCCGGTCCCCGGCATCGGGCAGGCCAAAGAAAACCACGTTGACAATTGCCAGCCGCTTGTAGGCCAAATCCGGCAGGACTTCCTGGGTTCCGTCGTCGTCCGCATGTCCGGCGCGTCCCGCCGGGTCCAGGGGGATTGAATGTTCGCCGATTGAATGTTCCATGCCGCCAGTATTACCGCATTCGGCGCTTTAGAAACGTCTTAAAAAACGTCTACGTCGACCGCAGGCCGTAGCCGAGGCCGCGCCGGGTTTCCAGGAGATCGGCGGCAAGAGGCGGCATTTTGGCCCGCAGGCGGCGGATATGGATGTCCACCGTGCGCTCGCCGCCCTCAAAGCCGACACCCCAGACCAAATCCAGCAGGCGGTCGCGGGCGAAGAATTTGCCCCGGTGCAGGGCCAGAAAGCGCAGCAGCTCATACTCGCGGGGAGTCAGCGGCAGGAGAAGACCGGCAGGATCGCGGGCGCAGGCAGCGCCAAGTTCCAGACTCAGATCCGCCAGCATGAGGCGTTCGCCGGGCTGAACATGGCGCTTGCGGAACGACAGCAGGGACAAGCGGGCCAGCAGCTCGGCCGGCGCATAGGGCGGCAGCAAAAAGTCGTCCACAAAGGCCGACCAATCCGGCTGCAATAAATGGCGCGGAGTGACAAGGGCCAAACGCGCTGGTTGCGGCACATCGTCCCCCCAGGCAGCTTGCAGCAGGCGTGCGGCATGGCGCAGGGGCAGGCAGTCCGCCGCCCCCGACAAATCGGCCAGCAGGACATCCGGCGGACGGCCTTCAAACGCAAGGCACAAGGCTTCCAGCGCTTGGCTGCCCTCGTCAAGCGCCGTGCGTCCTGTGCGATAACCGGCCTGCCGAAGCGCGGCCGTCAGCGCTGCCGCCGGAGTATCTTTTTCCTGTTTATTTTTTTCTTGTGGAGCGAGAACAAGAACATTGAGCATGGTGACACGATGGGGCAAGACGCTTGGGAACAGCCGCGTCGCTGCGGAAAACCGTGTCAGTCCACATCATTGGGGGGTAGAAAAAGTATGGCATAGAGTAGAGGGAAGAGTCAAGAGACCTCACCCCGGCGCTTGCGTCGGGATAAGGTTGGTTCGCTATACCGTCAGCCACAAGCCGCCGCTTGTGTCTAAACGGATAGGGTAAGTCTGAAGATTGCAGTCGCCTTGAAGCCCAACCCCGTTGGTCAAGTCAAACTTGCGGGAATGGAATGGACACATCAGAATCGTACCGCCGACCAGGCCGTCGGCGAGTGGTCCCTGACGATGCGGGCATTCGGCCTGCACGGCGTAGACCTGGCCGCCTCGGGTGTGGAAGACGGCAACGTCAATGCCGTGCGCCGGAAAGACCCGGCCCTCGCCGACAGGGATTTGGTCCACAGAGCCGAGCGAGATTTCGCCGGTTGCCGGCGAAATTTTCTCGCCCGGCGTCATTGTTTCAATTGTTTTTTCAAGTATCATGCTGAGCATAAATGGGTTGCCTCATGCCACGGAATGACTTCCGAGGCTGCAAAGTGCACACCGTCCAGGGGACGTAAGAAGGAGAGCGAGAACGCCCTCTGTGACTGCCTCTTGCGTCCCCTGGACGATGTGCTTTTCCTAGCCTCGGAATTCATTCCGTGGCTTCTTGCGGTCTTTCGTACGACCCTGCCTTCTTAGGCCAGCACAGGCAACGTGGATACGAACTGGTTCGGCGTCGCGGGCTGGTCCGCTTCCAGCCACGGGTCCACATACGCCTCTACCGAAGCCTGCATGGCAGCGTCCAGACGCGCGGCGATGCCTTCGCTGTCGTCCACGACGATGGCTTTGATTTTGTCTAAACCGACGCGCGGGACGAATGAGTAAGTGCGCTCCAAATATTTAGCGTTTTCAATGTAATACTGCATGAAGCGGCCCATGATCTGAATGACGGCCTCGTGCGAGTCAACGACGCACAGGATGTCGCCTTTGCGAATATGCGCCCCCGCCGCGCCGCCGACATAAATCTCCCACAAGCCGCCTTCAATGGCGACTGCGCCCACGTCTTTGACCATCGCTTCCGAGCAGTTGCGCGGGCAGCCGGCGGTTGCCAGCTTCATCTTGCCGGGGCTTTCAATGCCCTGGAACCGATGCTCGATCTTGATGCCAAGACCCGTGGAATCACCGACCCCGTAACGGCAGAAATCGGTGCCGACACACGTTTTGCAGGTACGGAACGATTTGCCGTAGGCATGGCCCGACGGCATGCCGAGGTCTTTCCAGACTAAGGGCAAGTTTTCCTTCGTGATGCCTAAAAGATCAATGCGCTGGCCGCCGGTGAACTTCACCATCGGCACGTCGTACTTTTTGGCGACTTGACCAATCGTAATCAGATCGTCGGCGGTAGTGACGCCGCCGTAGATGCGCGGGATGACCGAGAACGTCTTGTCTTTCTGGATGTTTGCGTGAACCCGGTCGTTGATATAGCGGGCGTCGCGCTCGTCTTCGTACTCGGAACCCCAGAGCGATTTAAGAAGCGATGCCAGGCCCATCTTCGCTGTGACTTCTTCCACGCCGCCGGCCAGCGCGTCAAACACTGACGACACGGATTTGAGCCGGCGTGTCATAATCTGCTCGACCAGATCGGCCTTAGAATAGGGGACGCCGGGGACGTAGTAGTGAATGCTTGGGTCTTCTTCCACTTGGCCTTCAGCCGCCCATTCTACCACTTCTTCCACCAGCTTCTTGCAGGAGCCGCAGCCGGCGCCGGCGCGGGTGGCTTCCATGACCATCTTCAG